>JAHEBY010000276.1 GCA_024642025.1 Comamonadaceae bacterium
CCAGTGCCCGTGCTGGTGACGCGCAAGAATGCACGAGCCGATGCCAAATGACGAGATTTCCGGTTCTCGGGCTACGTCACGACGAGTTCTGCTGATTCAGGGACATCCTGACCCGGTTGGTGAGCACCTGTGTCATGCCTTGTCTGACGCCTATGCTGGCGGGGCAAAGAGTGCCGGGCATTCCGTTCGTTCCATTCAGATCGCCAGTCTGAATTTTCCGTTGCTCGGTAGTAAGCAGGACTGGGAGAAGGGGAACTTGCCGGTTTCACTAAAGCCAGCGCAGGATGATGTAGCGTGGGCGCAGCATGTTGTTCTATTCTTCCCGTTGTGGCTGGGTGATATGCCGGCCTTGCTAAAGGGTTTTCTGGAACAGATTGCGAGGCCGGATTTTGCTTTTTCTGCTGAGGGTGGCAACCCCATGGCGCATAAGGCGCTTACTGGCCGGTCCGCACGCATTGTCTGTACGATGGGTATGCCCGCACTGGTCTATCGCTGGTATTTTCGGGCGCATAGCATCAAGTCTCTGGAACGCAACGTGCTCGGCTTTGTGGGCTTTTCGCCCGTCAATGAAACCCTGATTGGTCTCGTCGATCGCCTTGACAATGTTGCCGTCAAAAAATGGACGACCAAGCTTTACAAACTTGGAGTCGCCGCGAAGTAGGCTTGTTTGGGATTTGCGGTTTGCCAGAATTGCTGGCCAGTTGAAACGAGTTGATCCTACTTCCTGCCGAGACCATCGACCCGCGACATTTTCCAGATGAAACGCGTGTGTTCGGCTGTTAACAAGAATATTAGTATGTTAATATTTTCTTTGTTGATTGCGAACAATCGAAGCAATTGCAGGTTCTTCGCTCAACCGCAGCCGTATTGACTGTAGCTGTTTCCGGCAAGTGCAATCACAATGCGGTTGTAGAGAATAAAACCCACAGGAGACAACCCATGATTTCAAAACATCGTTACATCCGCCGACTACTGGCCAGTGCATCGGCAGTATGTATCGGCTTACCGCTTGTGGCATTTGCGCAAAGTGATTTTCCCAGCAAGGCCATCAAGATCATTTCACCGTTCCCTGCTGGGGGCACCAGTGATGTGATGGCACGCATGATTGCCGACGAAATGGGCAAGACGCTTAAACAAGCTGTCGTCGTGGAGAACGTGGGCGGCGCCGGAGGCGTGGTCGGTACCGACCGTGCACTCAAGGCGCCTGCCGACGGCTATACGCTGATCCAGACGGGTGTGGGCCAGAATGCTGTGGCCCATGGCATTAACCCCAAGATGCCCTATGACTCGGTCAAGGACTTTGTCCACCTCACCCAGGTCCACTCCGGCCCCAATGTGCTGGTGGCTCATCCCAGCGCGCCATTCAACACCTTTGCCGAGTTCATTGCCTATGGTCGCGCCCATCCTGGCGAGCTGAACTACGGCTATACGCCCGCAGCCTCGGGTCACATGGCGATGGAGCTGCTGAAGCAAACAGTCGGCACCTGCACGGGTGCCAAAAAAGAGAATTGCAGGCCACTGTTCATGGTTGGCATCCCATACCGTGGTGGCGGCCCCATGATGACCGACCTGCTGGGCGGGCAAATCCCGATCATGTTTATCAACCAGGACGTCGCCTTGCCGCACGTTAAAGCGGGCAAGCTCAAGGCGCTCGCGGTCAGCAGCACTCAGCGGAATCCGCTGTATCCGGATGTCCCAACGGTCAGTGAATCGGGCTTCCCAGGATTCAGTGCGCTGTCGTGGTCTGGCATGTCGGTTGCCAAAGGCACACCCAAGCCTGTTGTAGACAAGCTGGAGGCCGCGTTGGTCAGTGCCATGCAGTCGCCCGCAGTCAAAGCTCGGCTGGAAAGCAATGGCTTCGTCGTGCCCGAGGCCGGTTCTGCAGCCTACACCCAGTTTGTAACCAAGGAGCTTGATCGCTGGGTGCGCGTTATTAAAGTTGCAGGCATTAAAGCAGAATGACCCGGCCAAGGCAGGTAAGCCCTGAAAACTTGCGTAGCGCGCGCTGGTTTGCCCCAGACGATTTCCGCTCCTTTGGTCACCGCTCGCGGGCCATGCAAATGGGTTACGACCATACCGACTGGGAAGGCAAGCCTGTCATTGCCATCCTCAACACCTGGAGCGATATTGGCAACTGCCACTCGCATTTCAAGCAACGGGTAGAGGAAGTCAAGCGCGGCGTTTTGCAGGCGGGCGGCTTTCCGCTGGAGATCCCGTGCATTTCGGTGGCCGAGAATTTCGTCAAGCCCACCACCATGCTGTACCGTAACCTGCTCGCAATCGAGGCCGAAGAGCAGCTGCGTTGCCACCCGGTAGACGGTGCCGTGCTGATGGGCGGCTGCGACAAAACCACGCCGGGTCTCGTGATGGGTGCGCTTTCCATGGGACTGCCCTTTGTATATCTACCCGCTGGCCCCATGCTGCGTGGCAACTGGAAGGGCAAGACGCTGGGCTCGGGCTCTGACGCCTTCAAATACTGGGATGAACGCCGTGCGGGCAACATTTCGGCCACCCAATGGATGGAGATTGAGGGCGGCATTGCCCGAAGTGCAGGCACCTGCATGGTGATGGGTACGGCTGCCACCATGATGGGCATTGCCGAGGCACTGGGCCTGACCCTGCCCGGCGCATCCAGCATCCCGGCGGTGGACGCCAATCACCAGCGCATGGCCACGCAGTGCGGTCGCCGTATTGTGGACATGGTGTGGGAAGACCTGACGCCCGCCCGGATGCTGACGCGCCAGAGCTTTGAAAACGCCATTACCGTGGCCATGGCTGAAGGGTGTTCCACCAACGCCATCATCCACCTGGTGGCCATGTCGCGTCGTGCGGGGCACCCGATGACGCTGGACGACTTTGACACCTTCAGCCGCAAAGTGCCGGTGATTGCCAACATCCGGCCCAGTGGCGATACCTACCTGATGGAAGACTTTTATTACGCCGGAGGCATGCGCGCCCTGATGAAGACGCTGGCCGATGGGGGTTTGCTGCACCTTGACGCCCTGACGGTCACGGGCCAGACCGTCGGACAGAATCTGCAAGATGCGGAGGTCTACAACGACGACGTAATTCGCCCGCTGAACAAGGCCATCTACAGGGAAGGCGCATTGGCTGTTCTCCGGGGCAACCTCGCGCCCGATGGCTGCGTGATCAAGCCCAGCGCCTGCAGTCCCGAGCTGCTGACACATACCGGCCCGGCCATGGTTTTTGACGACTACCCAGCGCTCAAGAAAGCAATTGAAGACCCTGATCTAGATGTCACCAAAGATCATGTGCTGATCTTGCGCAACGCAGGCCCGCAGGGAGGCCCCGGCATGCCCGAGTGGGGCATGGTGCCCATCCCCACCAAGTTGGTCAAGCAGGGAGTGCGCGACATGATGCGCATCAGTGATGCCCGCATGAGCGGCACCAGCTACGGCGCCTGCGTGCTGCACGTGTCGCCCGAGTCATACGTTGGCGGCCCGCTGGCGCTGGTGCGCAATGGCGACCTGATTACCGTTGACGTGCCAAACCGTCGTATTCATCTTGAAATCAACGATGAAGAGCTTGCCAGCCGCCGGTCGGCCTGGGTAGCACCACCGAAACGTTTTGAGCGTGGCTACGGCCACATGTTCAGCCAGCACATCATGCAAGCCGACAAGGGTTGCGACTTTGATTACCTTGAAACCTCCTTTGGCGCTCCCGTGCCCGAACCCGTCATCTTCTAGGAACTGCCATGTCACTCAATGCCGAAACCCGCGCCAAGCTCATGACCGTGAGCACCGCTACGCTGTGCACCGCCCTGTTCAAGCGTGGCCTGCGCAACCAGTTCATTCAGGATGTCCACCCTGTGAACGGAAACTTGCCCAACATGGTGGGCGAGGCTTTCACGCTTCGCTATATCCCGGCTCGGGAAGATCTGAATCCCATTACGGTCTTTCAAAATCACAGTCACCCGCAACGTGCTGCCGTTGAGCAATGTCCGCCCGGCGCCGTGTTGGTCATTGACAGCCGCAAGGATGCGCGAGCCGCATCGGCGGGCTCCATCCTCATCAGCCGCCTGATGGTTCGTGGCTGCGCTGGTGCGGTAACGGATGGTGGTTTTCGCGATTCTCCCGAGATGGCAGCCTTGAACTTTCCCACGTACCACCACCGGCCCGCGGCTCCGACCAATCTGACGTTGCATCAGGCGCTGGATATCAACGTGCCCATCGGCTGCGGTGACGTTGCCGTCTGGCCGGGAGATGTGATGGTGGGTGACCGCGAAGGGGTGGTCGTTTTGCCCGCGCATCTGGCTGACGAGTTGGCCGCTGAAGCG
>JAHEBY010000277.1 GCA_024642025.1 Comamonadaceae bacterium
ACTCCAACTCCAACCCCAACTCCAACTCCAACTCCAACTCCAACTCCAACTCCAACTCCGACGCCTGCTCCTGCTCCTGCTCCTGCTCCAACCATCATTTCCTATGCCTACGCCAAAAATGGCGGCCCTGACAAAAACCCGCACAAAGGCTGGAACGCTGGATGGGGCAACAACTTTCCAGAGTCGTCGGTCGGCTTCCAGTACATTGCATGGAAGGACTTTGAGCCACAAAACAATCAATTTGACTTTGCTGCGGTTGAGGCGCTCATCAACCGGCCGGGCTCGGTGGGGCGGCATGTTGTACTCAGGTTGTACTGCGACTGGGCGCCAGATTCCGTGAACTCAAACTGCCCCGCCTGGTTATACAGTGAACGCGGCGTCAGGCGACTTTCGGGTGACAACGGCGCACACATTACTGATTACAACGACCCCAACTACATTTCCGAAGCTGTAGAGGCCATTCAGGCGCTCGGCGCGCGATACAACAATGATCCGCGCATACACGCGTTCGAGTTGGGGCTGTTGGGCTATTGGGGCGAGTGGCATACATCCGGATTCAAATCTGGCGGAGTTGGATATCAAATATCTTCTACGGCTCAAGACGCCGTGTTGAATGCTTACAAAAATAACTTCACCAGAGTGCCGGTTCAAGGGCGTTATCCATGGCGGGAACCGCTCAAGTCGTCCGGCTGGCTGGGATTTCACAACGACTATTTCGTGCCAAACAATGGCCATAGTGATGACTTTGACAACACCGTAGCCGCTACCGGCGTCTGGATGAACGGCCCGATTGGTGGTGAAGCACCTCCTCGGAGTGCAGCCGAAGCGGCCGCGGAAGTGCTGGCCATGTACACAACGCCAAAAGGCGAGAGCATGATCCGCACCGGCCATTATTCGTCTATGGCACCTGGGGCTTACCGGCAGGTAGCGGGTGATCCGTACTTCAATGCTTACATGCAGCTTCACCGCTTGATGGGATACAACTATCAAATTGAGTCCGCAAGCTTCGCCAACTCGCTACCGAAAACCAGCCCACTGACAGTAGAATTAAAGGGCAAAAACATCGGCATTGCGCCAACGCACTATGCATGGAATGTGCAATTTTCCTTGCTGGACGGCAGCGACAAGCCCGTGGTTGTCTCGCAAGCCTCGCTGGACTTGAAGGCGATCAAGCCCCAGGATGCTTTCACCGTGTCAAGCAGTCTTAGTGTTGGCAGCTTGAATGCTGGCACATACAGGTTGGCGGTCAGGATCATCCAGCCAGGGGCCGATATCACGAAGGTGGAGCGTTGGAAACTCGACGCTCGAAACACTTACATTCTATTTGCTAATGACATGAGCACTATCGCGGGCTCGTGGGGTGTCAATAACGCTCTCGACGGAGGTTGGTCGGTTTTGGGCCAAGTTTCGGTGCGCTAACGCTGAAAAAGGGCGCTTTGGCGTGTGCCAATCAAGGTTATGCGACCAAAAAGTCTGCCCTACTTCGGCTGGCCAGCACCGTCTGAGCATTCGCTCCATCGTTTTCGGCGATGCGTTCAAGCGCCTGGGCCGCCGTCCAGCCCCACGCGGCCATATGTCGGGCCTTGAGGCGCTCAAGCGCCGTATCCATCGGCACGTCGAGATACCAGCATTCATCGAGCAGGCCGTCCAGCGCCTGCCAGCCGTCCGCCCTGTGCAGCAGGTAAAGACCTTCGACCAGAACAAGCTGGACGCTCGGCTCTATGGCAATCGCGTCGGGCACCGGGTCACCTACGCCGTGTTCGAAGCCGGGCCACATGACCGTGCGCTGGGCGTCCGTTTTCCGCAGTGCCTTGAGATGCTCAGCCATCGCCGTGGGGTCAAAGGTCCAGGGCGCGCCGCGGCGCTTGAACGCGGCTGCCGGGTCGGGCACGGCGGCGAGCTGCGCGCGATACAGGTGAAAGCCGTCCATACCCAGCGCCACCATCACGTTGCTGCCCAGTTTTTGATTGACGCTCTGGGCAAGCCGCGTGGCGAGAGTGCTCTTGCCGGACCCAGGCAAACCGGTCAGCCCGACAATGGTGCGCTTCGGTTTGGCGCCGGCTTCCGTTCCGCGTGGCAACAGACTGAGCAGGCGTGCCACCGGATCGCTCAGCACTTTCACGGTAAGGCCTTGCGGAACATGAAAGACACCAGCCGGGGCTGCTTGCGCGGGTCGTCATCGGCGTGCCACCATTCATTGAGCCGCTCGACCGTAAAGCCGTTTTGAGTGGCCGCCCGTGTGAAATCGGAAATGTGATGCAGAAAGACCGGGATCAGCGTGGTGCCCCGGGCGTGTTCGAAACGCGCCTGCGAGCCCAAATATTGCTTTGCCGGATGCAGCTCGCACACCAGAAATTGCCCGCCCGGCTTGATGCAGTGCGCGGCCTGGGCAAATACAAAGTTCAGGTCTTCAATGTGCTCCAGCACCAGGTTGCAGGCCATCAGGTCAAACGCGCGGGCAGGCGCAGGCCAGACCGTCGTGAGGTCGGCCCAGTCAAAGCGAACATGGCTTGCCTGAACTTTCTGACGGGCTTGCTTGAGCATGCCGTGCGAAAAGTCCAGCGCCTGCACTGTATCGCCCAAAGTGGCCAGCAGCGCAGTGTTTTTGCCGGTGCCGCAGCCCAGCTCCAGAATCGACTCAAAACGGCCCCCCAGGAGCTGCTGCATGACGGCGTGGTCCAGGTCGCGGGTGATGTTGCGGTCGGTGTCGTAGGCCTTTGACCACTGGTCGTAAGAAGCCTGAATGGTCATGAAAATGCCCTCATCAACGCACCTTCACAGCGCCAAAACCCGCGTCATGTCGGGCCGTTGCAGCCAGGCGTGAAACTCGTCAACCAATTGCTGGCTGGCAGCGGTAGCGGCCGACCACGCCCTGACGCGGCCCGCCAGGTCATTTCCATAGTGCAGAAAATCATTGCGATCTGGCAGTTTGGCATTGGGCAAAGACTTGATCCATTCCGCGCTGGGCGCTAATAGCACCATGGTGTCCAGGTGGTGGGTGGCACCGTGCCGCCACCGCAAGCCTTTGTCCAGCCAGCCCGGAACAACGTTTTTCTGAAAATGCGGGTACAGCACGAGTGGCGCAGTTTGAGGAGGCGAGTAGTTCAGGTGCAGATGGTAATCGGTGATGCCACCGTCCCAGTAGGCACCGCGGGGGGCGCCCGGAATGTCGTGCACCGCCTTGAGCACAAACGGTATCGAGCAACTCGCCTGCAGCGCGGGGCTGAAATTCCCGGCGCTCAAATCCACCTGTCGGGTGCGGTAGTCATTGGAGCCAAACGGCATGGCGGCATGCTGGCTGGAGAACACAACCCGTTCCAGCCAGGCGCCCATGGCCTTGCGGTTGACCGTGTTGGTCAAAAAAGCTCCTGCGTAGCCCAGCGGCGTGCCAAGCCTGTGCTCGCGTCTGAGCAACTGGCGGCCCCTTGAAGTGACCATGTGCAAACGGAAGCGCGGGTGATGCAAGACCTCCTCGACCCTGCCACCGTAAAAGTCCTTGAGCGTTTGGCCAAAAAGCTCGCTCACTTGGGCCGCAGCGGGCCGCTTCTGGCCCGGTGACAGCTCGTAATGCTGGTGTATATAGCCGCGCTCCAGCGCCGCAAAAGCGGCCTCTGGCTGGTTCAGGCAGGCAGTCGCCATGCGCCAGGCGCCAATTGACGCGCCCACCAAATGGACCTCGTGCGTGGTGGCTGCAAGCCATGAACCAAAAATGAATCGGTCCAGCGGCCCCAGAATCAACCCCTTGGGGCCACCCGCCGCAGCGGGAATGATGCCCACATCTGTAGCTTGCAACCCGTCGCGAGCCAGATGTTTGCGGGCAGTCGGGCCCGCATAAATGTTCAGCGCGTGCATGATGGGTTCAGACTATACGGCCATCGGGCAGCCAGCCAAATCCCCTGGGCGACGCGCGTGGCCGGAAACCGGCTGGTCGGACCCGGCCCTAGACGATTCAATGAAAAAGCGCGCCTGAGCGCGCTTGCTGATATTTGCCTGCCCACATCAAAAAGGCTGCAAATAATAAAGGTATTGAGCCGCTAGCCCTTACTAAATAGACCTTTATAGCTATAGACTTCGTAGCAATTTACCTCTTCTTCGGCGCCGCAAGCACAAAGGTGATCTTCAGGCTGACGCGGTACTCGGTGATCTTGCCCTTGCTGACGACGACCTTCTGATCCTGCACCCAGGCGCCCTGAATGTCCGCCACGGTCTCAGCGGCACGGGCAATACCATTCGCCACGGCATCATCAAAGCCCTTTTTGCTGCTGGATGTAATTTCAAGGATTTTTGCGA
>JAHEBY010000278.1 GCA_024642025.1 Comamonadaceae bacterium
AAATGCCGGGTGATAGATGGCTACGTGAAATGCAGCTCCTGGGATTCACGGAGGGTGAAATGACTGCTTTACTTGCCAGGCATTGGTTGCTCCCGGAGGAGATGGCTCGCGCAATGGAAACCAGTTCGAGGCCCCTCGAATCAAAGCCTTTCAGCCCGCTCGGCGGGATACTTCATCTTGCAGCACTGCTTTCCGACGTTCCGGATTGCCGGTCAGATTCGGTTTACGCATTACCGGAAGCCGTGATGCAAAAATTGCATCTGAACGCGGATTCGCTACAGAATGATTTTCCGCAAGTCGAAGTTTCTCCAAGCTTTATTGAGGTGTGAAATTTCCTTGAACACGTCGGATATCGATTCATTTTTTGCCACCCTGAAAGCGGCAAATCCCCAGCCAGTTACTGAACTTTCTTACACCACTGTTTTCGAACTCTTGGTCGCCGTGTTGTTGTCCGCGCAGGCAACGGATGTCAGCGTAAACAAGGCCACGCGAATTTTGTTTACCGTCGCCAATACGCCGGAGAAAATTCTGGCACTGGGTCAATCTGGGCTTGAAAGTCACATCAAAACTATTGGCCTGTATCGCACCAAGGCAAGGCATCTGCTGCAAACCTGCCAAATTCTCGTTGCCAAACACGGCGGTCACGTGCCGAGCACTCGTGTTGACCTCGAGGCGCTGCCCGGTGTTGGACGAAAGACCGCCAATGTGGTGCTCAACTCGGCGTTCGGCGAACCCACCATGGCGGTGGACACCCATATCTTCCGGGTCGGTAACCGAACTGGCCTGGCCACTGGAAAAACCCCGCGCGAAGTGGAAAACCGCTTGCTCAAACGTATCCCACCCCAGTATTTGGTCGATGCGCATCACTGGTTAATTTTGCATGGGCGCTACGTCTGCCAAGCCCGAACGCCACTGTGCTGGCAGTGCGCGGTTGCTCCCTACTGCGACTACAAAGACAAATCATCAGGCCCGAGATCGTCAGGTGGATAGTCTGAATTGACCGCGGGTGGCGAGGTTCAAGAAATGTGCTTACCTCGGCGAGTCCTCCTGCACGCGTTGAACTGCAGCATGCGAACCACACTGCGACCACCAACGAGGCCATTTTTTGCTTGGATTTCCGGCAAAACCCTACAATGTCGGCTCAATGGCAAACCCAACCCAAATTGAGCAGATTGCGGAACGCATTGAGCGATTGCTTGTGCGACATGATGAGTTGAAGCGCACAAAAGACCTGCTTGAAGCACAGGTTGACCTGTTGACTCAGGAGCGCGATTCGCTGAAGTCACGCCTGTCCGCTGCGCGATCTAGGGTCGATGCATTGCTTGAGCGTCTACCCGAAACCGCGAACAGCCACCCTCAGAAGACTCAGTCATGAAGCAGCTTGAAGTTCAGATCATGGGGCAGAGTTATCTGCTCAGCTGCCCGGAAGGGGGTGATTCACGGTTGCTGGAGGCGGTCGAACGGGTTGACACGGCGATGTGCAAAATTCGTGATGGTGGCAAGGTTAGGGCCAGAGACCGGATTGCTGTGCTGGCGGCACTGAACCTTGCTTTCGATTTAGGTGATCACAGTGCAGTCGTCAGTGCCGCACAAGCTGGTGCTTCTGCACCGACAACAGCCAAAGGTCATAACGACCCCTTCATGGACCTCATTCTCAACCGCCTGGACAATGCCTTGGGTGACGACGGTCAGTTGTTGTAACCGGCCCCACATTCGGACGAGGCGCAAGACATCCCGCCGACGAAGCGCCTACAATCAGAAACGTCTGCAGTGCTCGCCGGGCTTTATATTTCCTTGAACCAATGCTCTTAGAGCCAGGGCCTGGAACATCACTGATCAAGCGTGATCATCTCGCGTCAGATGAACCCAATGTTCAGTTGACCTAGCCCACCTGAACTCCGGTTCAGGATGCGGGTCCGGTGGCATTTGCAGACACCCTATTGGCTGGCGCTATCTTGCCCTCAGGTGCAAGTTTGAGACGCAGAGGGCAGCGTAGCTCTGAGGCGCTCGAACTCGATGGCGTCGACACCAGCCGAGCACAAAAATCCCTGGAATAATTCACATTTGAGACCCGCCAGAAAGTCTCTCTGCCCGCTGGTTTCTACGCCTTCAGCAACCACGTCCAACTTGAGCGCGCGGGCCATGGCGATGGTCGCACTAACTATGGCGCGATCACTCTCGTCCGCGGGAAGGCCCATGACAAACGAGCGGTCTATCTTCAGCTTCGAAATCGGAAACTTCTTCAAATAGGCCAAACTGGAGTATCCGGTTCCAAAATCGTCAATTGACAAGCCTACACCCAGCGCAGCGAGTTCATGCAGCCGGTCCAGCGCTTCGTTGACATCTTGAACCAGGATGGATTCGGTCATTTCCAGCTCCAGCAAGTGCGGAGCCAAATTCGCCGCGCGCAAGGCGGTGGCGATGCGCTCCACAAAATCGCCCTGCTGAAACTGCATGGCCGATACATTGATGGAAATCGTGACACCCTTGCCTTGATCTTGCCAGCTGGCAGCCTGCCGAACTGCTTCCTGCAAGACCCAGTTGCCGATCAGGACAATCAGCCCCGATTCTTCCGCCAACGGAATAAACACACTGGGGGACATGACGCCCAACTCGTCGTCTGTCCATCGTATCAATGCCTCAGCGCTACGCATTTCGCCAGTTGCCAGACAGATCTGAGGCTGGTAATGCAGCCGGAATCCACCCGTCTGCAGCGCCTGCCTCATGGCATGCTCCATCTTCATGCGCGACAGGATGTCGGCATTCATTCGTGGCTGGTAAAAGCGGAAGTTGCCCCTGCCGTGCTCCTTGACTTTATACATCGCTGTATCAGCGCACTTGATCAAGGTATCCAGCGTGCGGCCATCCTGGGGATACAGGGCAATCCCTATGCTGCACCCTACGGAGAAACTCATGTCATCAACTGTGAACGGGTCCGCCAGCGCCTCCAGGATACGCCGGGCAGCAGTGTTTGATCCGCGCTCGTCTACGCCGTCCAGAAAGAGCGCAAATTCGTCTCCGCCCAATCTGCAAAGCGTATCAACGTCGCGCAGGCAATGTTTGATTCGGCGTGCGACTTCAATCAATACACGGTCGCCAAACGCATGGCCCATCGAGTCATTGATGTTCTTGAAACGATCCAGATCGAGGAAGAGCATGGCGAACTGGCCATGGTTTCGATCGGCGACGTGCAGCGCAAAGTCAACCCGCTGTGCCAGCAGAAGCCGGTTAGGCAAACCTGTCAACGCGTCGTGGTATGCGAGCTGTTCTATCCGTTGTTGTGACGCCAGTTCCTCGGTCAGGTCTTTGAAATACGCGATCGTTTGAAGGTCGCCGCCATTTTCGTCGCGAAGGGATACCCACGTCACTTCGACAGCGCAGCTGACCTGACCGGGACGATCAAGCCAGGCGCGGCCATGCCAGGACCCCTCCTGCTCGAGCCTGTACGCAATGGTTTCGAACAGCGCGTGGTCGTGCGGATCGTAAAAAAGGCTGGCAGATGGCTTGCCCACAAGCGTGGCCCGGGGCACACTTGTCAGCTTCTCGCAAGCGCGGTTGCAGGCAACCAGCCGGAAGTCCGGGCCAGTGATAAAAATGGCCTCCAGACTGGACTCAAACACTTTCGAGGCCAGCCGCAGTTGCGCCTCAGCCCCGATACGCAGGGAAATGTCGCGGTATGAAAAAACCCGACCAATCACTTGGCCGCCGCTCATCTCTGGCTGGGTCACTCGCTCCAGAATGCGGCCAGAGCGCAGAATCAGGCCGTCAACCCCGGACAGGGTGGGCGTACGCAGCAGCTCAGTCATGCGCTTGGCATACTGCTCCGCGTCGATCACGCTATTTTGCAAATGCTGATAGACAGCGGTATCGCTGTGCTCATCCAGCAAAGCCTGAGGGACCTCCCACAGCTCAGCAAACAACCGGTTGTAGTTGCGGATGCAACCATCCAGACCACAAACCAGAATACCATCGGCTGTGGACTCCAGCGTGGCGCGCAGATCTGCAAGCGAGCGCTCAAGAGTTTGGGCGATCCGACGCTCGGAAGTCAGGTCGCGCATGGAGACCAGATACACACTGGCTTCGCCAGGAACAGCAACACGCCGCACATGGCGCAGCACAGCCACGGCTGCGCCGTCCGAACGCAAGACTTGCGTTTCCGAGTCGATGAACTGCCCGTCAACTATTGCGGCGTCGTTCCAGAAAAAATGGTCCTCAGGCGATGGCGTCCACTCCAGCACAGACTGCCCGATCATCTGA
>JAHEBY010000279.1 GCA_024642025.1 Comamonadaceae bacterium
CAATTCCGGCATTGGTTCAGAATGCCGGGTTCTGAATCTCAAAAAGGGAGCTGAGACATGCAAATCGCATCCTCCATATTCAAGGCCTACGACATCCGGGGGGTTGTACCCTCAACCGTAACCGAAGCAGTTGCCGAAGCCATAGGCAAGGCTTTTGGAACCATTGCCAAGAGCGAAGGCGAGACCTCGGTGGCAGTTGGTCGGGATGGTCGTCTGAGTGGGCCCACACTCAGTTCAGCGTTGGTTCGCGGCCTCGTGGCCTCGGGGTTGAAAGTCGTTGACGTTGGCATGGTCACAACGCCAATGTTGTACTTTGCCGCCAGCACGATATGTTCCAGTGGAATTCAGGTTACTGGAAGTCATAACCCGAAAGATTACAACGGCTTCAAAATGGTGATGAATGGGCGGGCCATTCATGGCGAGGAGATACAAAAGCTGCGCGAAATGATGGAGCAGGAAAGTTGGTCCCTTGTTCCTGGCGGAAGTGTTCGCAACGAGGACGTTCTGGATCCCTATATCAAACGGATCGTGTCGGATATCAAGCTGGCTCGACCCATCAAAATTGTTGTGGATTGCGGTAATGGCATAGCGGGCGCCTCAGCACCTGCTATTTTCCGTGCCATTGGATGTGAAGTTACCGAGCTGTTTTCAGACGTTGATGGAAACTTTCCAAACCATCACCCAGATCCAAGCAAACCAGAAAATCTGGTGGATCTGATGGCCGCGCTGAAAACCTCTGATGCGGAGTTGGGCCTGGCCTTCGACGGGGATGGCGACAGGCTCGGGATCGTCACAAAGCAAGGAAACAACATCTTTCCTGATCGCCAGATGATACTTTTTGCACGTGACGTGCTCTCGCGCGTTCCAGGCGGCACCATTATTTTTGATGTGAAGTGCTCCCAGAGACTTGCCCCTGCAATTGCGGCGGCCGGTGGCAAACCGATGATGTACAAGACGGGCCATTCTTTAATCAAAGCGCGCATGAAGGAAGTTAATTCGCCGCTGGGTGGTGAAATGAGTGGTCATATTTTCTTCAAGGAGCGGTGGTTCGGCTTCGACGACGGGACCTATGCAGGATGCCGTCTGCTGGAAATTGTCAGCAAAGCGCCTGACGCCAATGCCGTCCTCGACGGGTTGCCGACCAGCTTCTCAACGCCTGAGCTGAACGTGGCCTGCGCTGAAGGGGAGGCGCCTGAACTCGTTAAAAAGGCTGTTCAACTTGCGAAGTTTGATTCTGCTGCAATGGTCAATACGATCGATGGCCTGCGTGTTGACTGGCCAGATGGCTTTGGTCTGATGCGTGCATCGAATACGACGCCAGTTCTGGTTCTGCGCTTCGAAGGTCACACACCTGAAGCACTCAAGCGTATTCAAGCCGACATGCTTGCGTTGGTACATCGGGTTAAGCCCGAAGCCAAGATCGGGGCCAGCGCCCATTGAGTGGCATTTCATTTCCTGCCGAGGATGATCGTGGTTCTCAAGTTGGTGCCATGAGCCCGGATGCCGAAGTCATCGTATTCAATCTAAAGAAGCGATATACAGGTGTATCAGCAACGGTTAACGCGCTCGTACCACTTCAGGCCACTCAGTGGCGCCTTGGCTATTGCGGCAGTCTGATGTCCAACGGCGTGCCGGGGATGAGGCTTTTGCAAGCGATCCAACTGTCAAGAAAACCACCCGTTGGGCGCAGGTTTCGCATTTGGCATGTTCGTCGGGATCATGAAATGCTTGCTGGCGTTTTTGCTCGGGACGTGTTGCGCCTTCCCGTCAAGCTTGTATTTACCTCGGCAGCCCAGCATAGGCACGGGGCTTTCCCACGCTGGCTGATTTCATGTATGGATGCGGTTATTTCCACCACGCCGCTAGCAGCATCTTTTGTTCCGAATACAACCGCCGTTGTGCCGCATGGCATAGATTTGCACCGTTTTTCCAGTGCGGGCGACAAGCTGGGCGCATGGAAGACAAGTGGTTTGCACGGAAGCATTGGTATCGGCAATTTCGGTCGTGTCAGGCTTGACAAAGGAACTGATATTTTTGTTGACGCCATGTTGCTCGCGTTACCAAAATTGCCAGGCGTCACGGCCGTGATTGCCGGGCTCGCCCAACCGCAACACAGAGAGTTCCAGCAGGCACTCGTCGAAAAAATTCACATTGCCGGTATGGCAGACCGAATCATCTTTCTGGGCGAAGTCCCTGCCGCAGAGGTGCATGCATGGTACCAACGGTGCCTGGTGTGTGTAGCGTGCCCCCGTTACGAGCCTTTTGGACTCACGCCGTTCGAGGCCGCTGCCACGGGCTGTGCGGTGATATGTTCTCGAACGGGTGCGTTCGAGCAACTGGTTCAACCTGGCTTGAACGGGGCTCTGGTCCCCGTTGGTGATGCAGAATCCCTCGCACACGCCGTCATCGACACACTGTCAAATCCGGCAGTTGCAGTCGAAATGGGCGAGCGGGCGCGCCAACGCGTAATACAGAATTTCAGCCTTCAAGCAGAAGCCACTGGAATTGGACGTGTCTACCAATCGTTATTTGATGCAAAGTGAGCACACAACGGGCGAGCGGGCCATCCTGCGCCTATATGGCGCCGTCGTGTGGTTGGCGCAGCCACTTGTCAGGCGAAAACTTTATCGTCGTGCGGTTGTCGAACCTGAATATGGGCTGCTTGTAGATGAGCGTTTTGGGCACTACGAGGACGCACCAAGCTCGGGCTGGATATGGGTGCATGCTGTCTCGCTGGGCGAAACCCGAGCTGCCGCTTTACTTGTTTCCCGGCTGCGTGCACTCAGGCCGGATCTGAAGTTGCTTCTGACACACAGCACGGCAACCGGGTGGGTTACGGGTAGCGCGCTTCTTCGGCCTGGCGACCGGCAAGCGTGGCTCCCGTGGGACACGCGTGGCGCTACCCGGAATTTTCTCGATCACTTCAAACCGGTTCTGGGAATTTTGATGGAGACGGAGGTCTGGCCCAACCTCGTCGATGAGTGCTCAAAAACGGCGATGCCGCTTGTTCTGGTCAACGCGCGGCTCAATCGAGCGTCATTTACCGCTGCAAGACGTTTGTCCTGGCTGTCCAGGCCCGCATATGCAAACCTATCCGCCGTGTTAGCTCAAACCCAACAAGACGCGGTTCATCTCGGAGAGCTTGGCGCGACCGTTACGCAAATTACCGGGAACATCAAGTTTGATGCCCAACCCGATGCCAACCAGTTGGCGAGAGGTCGGCAATGGCACAACGCGATGGAGCGTCCAGTGCTGTCCCTGATGAGCTCCAGAGAATCGGAGGAGGTCAGTTTGATCGCGGCGTTGTCAAAGATTGACAAAGACTTTTTGATCCGGAATGTTCCTGCGCGCAGCCTCCAAATTCTTATTGTGCCGCGCCACCCGCAGCGTGTGGCTGAAGTTGCTGCAATGGTGCTGGCTGCGGGTTTCTCAGTGTCACGACGCTCTGAGTGGCAAGACCAACCGATGCCGGCAGACGTTTGGTTGGGCGACTCCATGGGTGAGATGTCGCTCTACTATGGCATGACCGATGTGGCGATGCTCGGCGGTAGTTTTGGGCAGTTTGGTGGCCAGAATCTTATCGAAGCCGCTGCTTGCGGCTGCCCTCTGGTCATGGGTCCGCATACCTACAACTTTACTCAGGCGGCAGATTGGGCTGAACAGGCGGGCATCGCAGTGCGGGTGTCGGATATGAACGCTGGACTTGCAACAGCCGTTGAGTGGCTTGGCCGCGCGGTCGACTTGCGTCAGGCAGGTATTGATTGCCTCAAGTTTGCCGAGACCCACCAGGGCGCGTCAGGTGAAACGGCCGCGGCAGTCCTGCACCTACTGGATTCCACGCACTGACGTTGGACCTTATCGGCAGTCTTACTTGACCAGCATGGCGTTGATGCCCTGCAAATCTTTATCGCTCAGCGTGCCATTGGCTTGCCGCAAACGCAGTCCGCCCAGCAAAACGTCATATCTCGCTTTGGCCAGGTCGCGCTTGGTCTGAAACAATTGGCTTTGTGCATTGAGTACATCAATATTGATTCGCACTCCGACTTGGTAACCGAGTTTGTTTGCGTCCAGTGCGCTCTGGCTCGACGCCTCGGCCGCCTCCAAAGCCTTTACTTGCCCCATACCAGACTGCACGCCGAAGAAAGCGCTGCGGGTTGCCTGTGCCACGGTGCGCCTGGTCGCTTCCAAGTCAGTGCGGGCCTTTTCTTCCAGTGCCAGTGTCTCCTTGATGCGG
>JAHEBY010000280.1 GCA_024642025.1 Comamonadaceae bacterium
CGCGCCGTAGTGCTCGGGCATGCGGATCACATGCAGGCCTTCGGCCGAGTCGATGCGGGTACCCCCATCGGCCAGCACATAAAGCACGCCAGCGCGGGCGCGCACTTCGTGCATATTGCTTTTGAGCTTCTCCAGGAGCGCATCGTTCGGCGCTACGGTAACCACCGGCATGGCGCTGGTTACCAGGGCCAGCGGGCCGTGTTTGAGCTCGCCCGCCGGGTAGGCTTCGGCATGGATGTAGCTGATCTCTTTGAGCTTGAGCGCGCCTTCCAGTGCAATGGGGTAATGCAGGCCGCGCCCCAGAAACAAGGCGTTTTCCATGCGGGCAAAGTCTTGCGCCCAGGCAATCACCTGCGGCTCCAGCGCCAGCACGGCCTGCAGGGCCTTGGGCAAATGGCGCATGGCCTTGAGGTGATCGGCCTCCTGCTCTTCCGTGAGGCGCCCTTTTGACTGGGCCAGAGCCAGGGTTAGCAAAAACAAGCCGGCCAGTTGCGCCGTGAAGGCTTTGGTCGACGCCACACCAATTTCGATGCCCGCACGGGTGATATAAGCCAGCTTGCATTCGCGCACCATGGCGCTGGTCGCCACATTGCAGATGGTGAGCGTGTGATTCATGCCGAGCGACTGCGCGTGCCGCAACGCGGCCAGCGTGTCGGCGGTTTCGCCTGACTGCGTGATGGTGACCACCAGTGTTTTGGGATTGGGCACTGACGTGCGGTAACGGTATTCGCTGGCCACCTCCACCTGCGTGGGTATCTTGGCGATGCTTTCCAGCCAGTATTTGGCGGTGCAACCACTGTAGTAGCTGGTGCCGCAGGCCAGAATCAGCACGGAGTCAATCTCTTTAAAGGTCCGATAGGCCTCGTCGCCAAACAGCTCGGGCACGATGCCTTCAAGTCCTTCGAGCGTGTCGGCAATGGCGCGGGGTTGCTCAAAGATCTCTTTTTGCATGTAGTGGCGATAGGGCCCCAGTTCGGCCGCGCCGGAGTGAGCTACCACTGTTTTGACTGGGCGTTGCTCAACACTGAGAGGTTTGTGCGCTTTGTCCACCAACCAGTATTTGCCCAGCTGAAGGTCCGCCACATCGCCTTCAGCGAGATACACGATTTGATCGGTCACGCCGGCCAGCGCCATGGCATCACTGGCCAGGAAGTGCTCTGCGCCGTCTTTACCCACGCCCAGAATCAATGGCGAACCGGCGCGCGCGCCAATCAGCCGATGCGGCTCATCCTTGCAAAAAACCGCAAGGGCATAAGCTCCATGCAACTGTTTGACAGCCTGCTTCACCGCGTCAAACAAATCGCCGTCATAAAGGCTGTCCACCAGGTGGGCGATTACTTCGGTATCGGTCTGGCTGACAAACTGGTAGCCGCGCGCCGTGAGCGAGGCACGCAGCTCGTCGTGGTTTTCGATGATGCCGTTGTGCACCAGCGCAATGCGGCCGGGGCGGCCCTCACTGTCTGCACCCATACCGTGGCTGAAATGCGGATGCGCATTGTGTACGACTGGCGCGCCGTGCGTGGCCCAGCGGGTATGGGCAATGCCCGTGGTGCCAGTGAGCCCGGTCTTGCCAACCTGCTCCATCAGCTCGGCAACGCGCGATGTGCTGCGGGCGCGCTTGAGGCCATCGGCATAAACAGCGACGCCGCAGGAGTCGTACCCACGGTACTCCAGACGCTGCAGGCCCTGGACCAGAATTGGAACGATATTGCGATTGGAAACGGCGCCGACAATGCCACACATAGATGACTCCAGATAATTGCGTACGGCGATCGTAGCCTCAGCACCAGAAAATATCTTGTCAAATAAATCACAGTTATGCCGATAAATTGCATTCATTCATTTATATGGCAATAAATTTCAATAACAATACGCCAATGAACGAAATAAACATCGATGCGACCGACCTGCGTTTGCTGGGCTTGCTTCAAAAAGATGCGTCTCTGAATAACCAAGATCTGGCGGCCTTGGCGAACACCTCTGCCCCCACCTGCCTACGGCGCGTCAAGCGGCTGCAAAGTGCCGGCTTGATTGAGCGCCAGATTGCGATTTTGTCCACCGACAAGCTGGCCCCGCTAATCGGCCATGGTTTGTGCGCGATTGTGGAAATCACGCTGGATCGCCAGGGGTCCGAAGCACAAGACGCGTTTGAACTGCGCGTTGCGCAGGACGACGCGGTGCAACAGTGCTACCGGGTCTCGCCAGGCCCTGATTTCGTGCTGGTGGTGCACGCGCGCGACATGCCCGACTATCTGGCGCTGGCGCAGCGCCTTTTCACCAACGACGCCAATGTGCGCAACGTGAAAGCATTTTTCAGCGTCAAGCGAAGCAAATTTGGCGCACGGGTGCCTCTGCCCGTGCAAACCTGACTCAGCGCCAGCTAAACCAGCGGTGGTGCAAGTGGCAGCGTAAATCGCACCCAACAACCGCCGTCGACGTTGCCATCGGCTTCGATCGTGCCCCCATGACGCTCCACCATTTTTCGGGTGAGCGCCAGACCAAGACCGACGCCTTCAAACTCGTTGGCACTGTGCAATCGCTGAAACACCTTGAAAAGCTTGTCTTTATGCCGCGGGTTAAAGCCTGCGCCGTTGTCTTTCAGCATAAATTCGCAGAATCGTGAACCTTCAGCCACCATGCCGCTGATCTCGATCATCGCAGGAGATCGACCACGCGTGAACTTGAGCGCATTGGCCAACAATGCCGTCCATATCTGCCGCACCAGCGCAGGGTCGGCGCTGACAGCCGGCAGATCCGGTGCGATATCCCACTCAACCGTCCGCCCTCCCATCTCGACCATCATTGAGCGGCATAGCTCCTGCAGCATCGCAGCCGTGTCGACACGAACAGGCGCCAGACTGGCATTGCCGACGCGTGAATACTCAGTAAGGCCGTCAATCAAGACCCCCATGTTCCGGGCAGCAGCAGAAACCGTATCCAGACTGGCCGCAATACCCTTGTCGACGTGGGTACCCAGGTCTTCCCGAATGACCTGCACGTAAGCGCTGACATGCCTCAACAAGGCCCGAAGGTCGTGCGATACAGAATAAGTGAACTCCTGCAGATCGGCCCGGGCTCGGTCCCGCTCCAGTTTGAGCTGGCTGATCTCACGCCGGGCCGGGTCCAGTTCGTCAGACATGCGTCATCCCCTGCGTTCGTATGGTCTGGACGGCGTAGCAGGCAAGGCTTCAGCTTTTGGCTTTGTTCTTTACCGGCCGCGACCAGCCCGCAATGCTGACCTGCTTGCCGCGCGCCACACTCAGGACACCTGGCGCTGCATCTTTGGTGATGGTGGAGCCTGCACCCACTGTACCGCCCGCGCCAATGGTGACAGGCGCGACCAGCACACAATTGCTGCCCACATGCACATCGGCCTCGATCACGGTGCGGTGTTTGTTGCCGCCATCGTAATTGGCAGTGATGCTGCCGGCTCCATAGTTGACGCGCTCACCCACCGTGCTGTCGCCCAGATAGGCCAGATGGTTGGCCTTGGCACCCTTGGCCAGCGTTGAGTTCTTCACCTCCACAAAATTGCCAATATGCACTTCGGCCCCCAATACGGCCCCCGGCCGCAGACGGGCAAACGGACCAATCAGGGCACCGGGACCCACAGAGACGCCCACCTTTTCACCATCGATACATGTAAAAGGGTGAATCACCGCGCCGGCTTCAATTCGCGCGTTGGCAATCACGCAATTGGCGCCAATGCGCACATCGTCGCCCAGCGCCACATGGCCCTCAAATACGCAGTTGACATCGATGGCCACGTCCGTGCCGCAAGTCAGCTCGCCGCGCACATCAAACCGCGCCGGGTCGGCCAGCCGGACGCCCTGCTCCATGAAGCCCGTGGCCAGCCGGCGCTGGAAAGCCCGCTCCAGCTCCGCCAGCTGCACCGGGCTGTTGACGCCCTCCACCTGCAACCTGTCGCCAATCTGCGTGCCCACGACGGGCACGCCGTCGGCTACGGCAAATTTCACCACGTCGGTCAGGTAAAACTCGCCCTGCACATTGTCATTGCGCAGGCGCGCCAGCCATTGCTTGAGCCTGGCGGTTGGAGCCGCCATCACGCCCGTGTAGATTTCCTGAATCGCGCGCTGCCCGGCCGAGGCGTCTTTGTGCTCCACGATCGCCTTGACCACCGCGCCTTCGCGCACGATGCGCCCATAACCCGTCGGGTCGGGCATCTGCACGGTCAACAGCGCGAGCTTCTCTGCCGCACAATCCGCCAGC
>JAHEBY010000281.1 GCA_024642025.1 Comamonadaceae bacterium
CAAGATTCCGTTTGGCGCAGGGAGTCTGCTGATTCAACTGGGCGGCCCCGGCATGCGCATTGGCATGGGCGGCAGCGCGGCGAGTTCGCTGGCCAGCGGCACCAACGCGGCGGAGCTGGATTTTGATTCAGTTCAGCGTGGCAATCCGGAGATCGAGCGTCGCGCGCAAGAGGTCATCAACCAGTGCTGGATGCAGGGCGATGCCAACCCCATTCTGGCGATTCACGACGTGGGCGCGGGCGGCTTGAGCAATGCCTTCCCCGAGCTAACCAACGACGCTGGCCGCGGTGCCCGGTTCGATTTAAGCGCTGTACCGCTGGAAGAAAGCGGCATGGCACCCAAGGAGATCTGGTGCAACGAAAGCCAGGAACGCTACGTGCTGGCCATCGCGCCCGAGTCGCTGCAGACGTTCAAGGCCATTTGCGAGCGCGAGCGTTGCCCGTTTGCGGTGGTGGGGGTGGCAACTGAAGAGCGGCAATTGGTGGTGGGGGCATCCGTTAGCCCTCTGCCTGCCGAAGGGGACCCGCAGGCTACGATGGGCTCAGCCCAAGCGGACCTGCCCGTCAACATGCCGATGGACGTACTGCTGGGCAAGCCGCCCAAAATGCACCGCAACGTGAAATCGGTTCAGCGCGAGTTTGCGCCGGTCAACCTCACGGGCGTCAAGTTGCAGGACGCCGCCATTGTGGTGCTGGCGCACCCCACGGTAGCGTCCAAGCGCTTTCTCATCACCATTGGCGACCGCACCGTGGGCGGTTTAAGCCACCGCGACCAGATGGTCGGGCCCTGGCAGGTGCCAGTGGCCGATTGCGCGGTGACCCTGGCCGACTACGCTGGTTTTGCGGGTGAGGCGATGAGCATGGGCGAGCGCACGCCGCTGGCCAGTATCAATGCGCCGGCCTCGGGCCGCATGGCAGTTGCCGAGGCCATTACCAACCTGCTGGCTGCGCCCATCGAATTGCCGCGCGTCAAGCTGTCGGCCAACTGGATGGCCGCCTGCGGCGAGCCGGGGGAAGACGCCGCGCTGTATGAAACCGTCAAGGCTGTTGGGCTGGAGCTGTGCCCGGCGCTGGGCATTTCAATCCCCGTGGGAAAAGACTCGCTGTCGATGCGCACCCAGTGGGCGGACGCGGCGGCGGGCGAGGTGAAGAAGGTCACGTCGCCCGTGTCGCTCATCGTCTCTGCGTTTGCCACATTGGCTGATGTGCGCGGCACGCTGACACCCCAACTCAATGCCACTGAGGCTGACACCACGCTCGTGCTGATTGACTTGGGCAAAGGCCAGCACCGCATGGGTGGGAGCATTCTGGTGCAGGCGCTGGACCAGGTGGGCGGGGCCGTGCCTGATCTGGACGACCCGCAAGACCTCATCCATCTTGTGAATTCAGTCAACGCGCTGCGAAAGGCGGGCAAGCTGCTGGCCTACCACGACCGCAGCGACGGCGGCCTGTTTGCCGCCGCCTGCGAAATGGCGTTTGCCGGTCATGTGGGCGTGTCGCTCAATGTGGACATGCTGGTGACCGAGGGCGATGGCATTGCTGACAGCCGCGCCGAGCATGGTGACAGCAAAAACTGGGCTGGGCAGGTGAGCGCCCGGCGCGAAGAGCTCACACTCAAGGCGCTGTTCAGCGAAGAGCTGGGCGTGCTCTTGCAGGTGCGCACGGCCGAGCGCAACGAAGTGATGCAGACCCTGCGCGAGCATGGCTTGAGCCGGTTCAGCCACTTTGTAGGCAAAACCCGGCCTGAAGGGTCGGAAGTGACAACCGGCATAGGTGAAGTGCAGGTCTGGCGCGACGCCAAAGCCGTGTTCACCGCCAAACTGCAGGACCTGCATCAGGTATGGGACAACACCAGCTGGAAGATTTGCCGCCAGCGCGACAACCCGGCCACGGCCGACACAGAGCACGCCGCTGCGGGCGACCCCAAAGACCCGGGTTTGCACCTGTTTTATGCACAAAATAGGCCCTTAGCCCCCGTCCAATATACGTCACTAGCTACGGATTCCGTAGCAAATGTCATCAGCCCGGCGATGGCAGGCTCGGCCGCCATCCTGCTGGCGCGCCCCAAAGTGGCGGTGTTGCGCGAGCAAGGTGTCAACTCGCATGTGGAGATGGCTTACGCGTTTACCGAAGCCGGCTTTGAAGCGTTTGACGTGCACATGACCGACCTGCAAACCGGCCGCGCAAGCCTGGCCGACTTCAAGGGTCTGGTGGCCTGTGGCGGCTTCAGCTATGGCGACACACTGGGCGCGGGCATTGGCTGGGCGCGCTCCATCATGTTCAATGCCGTCTTGGCCGATCAGTTCAAGGCGTTTTTTGCCCGCACCGATACCTTTGGCCTGGGCGTGTGCAACGGCTGCCAGATGTTTGCCGAGCTGGCCGACATCATCCCTGGTGCAGAGGACTGGCCGCGCTTTAGCACCAACCAGAGCGAGCGTTTTGAGGCGCGGCTGTCAATGGTGGAGGTGCTTGAAAGCCCCAGCCTGTTCTTCAACGGCATGGCGGGCATGCGCATGCCGATCGCCGTGGCGCATGGCGAAGGCTACGCCAATTTCAAGCACCGGGGCCGTCAGGATGGCGCCATTGCCGCCATGCGGTTTACCGACAACCATGGCGCCGCAACGGAAACCTATCCCTACAACCCCAACGGCAGCCCGGGTGGCCTGACGGCGGTGACGACAGCCGATGGCCGTTTTACCGCCATGATGCCGCACCCCGAGCGCGTGTTTCGCAATGTGCAGATGAGCTGGACCGATCAGGACATCAACGCCCACAGCCCGTGGATGCAACTCTGGCACAACGCACGAAAGTGGGTGGGGTAAACCAGCGCCGCCCATGGCTGCCCGGCATGGCTATTCCGATATGGCTCGCTCGTTTCAACTGCCTGCAGACACCATTGCGGACTATGCCCGGGATGGCGCCGTCGTGTTGCGCGGTGTGCTGACACCACAAGAAGTCCAGCAACTCGCAGAGGGCATCGAGTACAACCTGGCCAACCCCAGCCCGCTGTGTCTGGTAGCCAGCCAGCCGGGCGACCCCGGGCGGTTTGTCGAAGATTTTTGTACCTGGCAGCACAACCCCGCCTATCGCGCGGTGATGTGCCAGTCCGCTTTGCCAGGCGTGTCCGCCGGGTTGATGAAAAGTGACACTGTGCGCGTGTATCACGACCATTTGCTGGTGAAAGAGCCCGGCACACGTCAGCCCACGCCCTGGCATCAAGACCAGCCGTATTACAACGTCAGCGGGCGTCAAAACGTGAGTTACTGGATTCCGGTGGACCCGGTGCCCTTGCAGAGCACGCTGCGTTTTGTCGCGGGTTCCCACGGTGGCATGTGGTACATGCCACGCACCTTTCGGGATCAGCAGGCTAGGTGGTTTCCTGACGGAAGTCTGGCCGAGCTACCCGCCATCGACGCACATCCCGAACAATTCAGGCAGCTCGCCTGGGCGCTGGAACCGGGCGACGCAGTGGCGTTTCACATGCTCACGTTGCATGCCAGCGGTGGCGTGGGCCCGGCCATGCGGCGGCGCGTGTTTTCCGCGCGCTATCTGGGCGATGACGCCCGCCACGCAGTGCGTTCATGGCGAACCTCGCCACCGTTTCCGGGCCTGGAGGCGCGCCTGGCAGACGGCGCCATGATGGATGACGCCTTGTTTCCGCAGGTCTGGAGCCGCGATGGCCGCATCTAGCCTGCTGGCCCTGGTTGACGACATCGCCACGCTGCTGGACGATGTGTCATTGATGACCAAGGTGGCCGCACAAAAGACGGCCGGCGTGCTGGGTGACGATCTGGCGCTGAACGCCGAGCAGGTGTCGGGCGTGCAGGCCGACCGGGAGTTGCCGGTGGTCTGGGCGGTGGCCAAAGGCTCGCTCGTCAACAAAACCATTCTGGTGCCTGCAGCCTTGGTGATAAGCGCCTTTGTGCCCTGGCTGATTACGCCGCTATTGATGGTGGGCGGGGCTTATTTGTGTTTTGAAGGCTTCGAGAAGATCGCACACCGGTTTTTGCATGATGCGTCTGATGACGAGGCACATCATCAGGAGCAGATCAAGGCGGTCAGCGATGCAAGCCTTGATCTGGTGGCGTTCGAAAAAAGCAAGATCAAGGGCGCGATCCGCACCGACTTCATTCTTTCGGCCGAAATCATTGTCATCAGCCTGGGCACGGTGGCCGCGGCCTCGCTGGGTCAGCAGCTGATTGTGTTGACGGCGATTTCCGTCGT
>JAHEBY010000282.1 GCA_024642025.1 Comamonadaceae bacterium
CTGTATCGCAACGTCATACATCTGGCGCGAGATCACTTCCCGCATTTTGGCCACTACGGCACGTCCACGGTATTGCGACTGGGAACGGTGAACAATGATGCTCAGGGCGTCGACTTTCTCTCCGTTGAGCAGGATGTCGACCTTGACCACGTCGGCCGCCCGGTACTCCTTGAATTCGTAGTCCATGGATGCGTAGCCGCGTGACACCGATTTAAGCTTGTCAAAGAAGTCCAGCACAATCTCGGCCAATGGCATTTCATAGGTGAGCATGACCTGGCGGCCGTGATATGCCATGTTCATCTGCACGCCGCGCTTCTGGTTGGCCAGCGTCATGACGGCACCCACATAATCTTGCGGCATATACAGATGCACCGTAACAATCGGCTCGCGAATTTCGTCTAGCCGGCCTTGATCGGGCATCTTGGACGGGTTTTCGACCATCTTCACGGTGCCGTCTACCTGCACCACCTCATATACGACACTGGGCGCCGTGGTAATCAGATCCTGATCGAATTCGCGCTCCAGACGCTCCTGAACGATCTCCATATGCAAAAGCCCGAGAAAACCGCAACGGAATCCGAAACCCAGCGCCTGGCTGACTTCTGGTTCATAACGCAATGATGAATCGTTGAGCTTGAGCTTTTCCAAGCTGTCGCGCAGTCCTTCATATTGGTTGGCTTCGGTCGGGTACAGGCCCGCAAACACCTGCGGCTGAATCTCCTTGAAACCCGGCAAGGCTTCAGTGGCCGTAAAGGCAGCGCCACCGGTGCCGGGTTTGACCAGCGTAATGGTGTCACCCACTTTGGCCGCCTGCAGTTCGCGAATGCCGGCAATGATGTAACCGACCTCGCCCGCTTCAAGCGACTCCCGCGGCTCGTTTGCGGGCGTGAACACGCCCAGGCTATCGGCGTTGTAGGTGGTTCCGGTAGCCATCATCTTGATGCGTTCACCTTTGGCAACGCGACCGTCCACCACGCGCACCAGCATCACCACGCCCACATAAGAGTCAAACCAGCTGTCAATGATCATGGCCCGCAGGGCGCCATTCGGCTTGCCTTTTGGCGCGGGAATACGTGCAACCACCGCTTCAAGAATGTCATCAACGCCCATTCCGGTTTTGGCGGAACAGGGAATGGCGTCGGCAGCGTCAATGCCAATCACATCTTCGATCTCGGCTTTGGCATTCTCGGGATCGGCGTTTGGCAAGTCCATTTTGTTGAGCACCGGCACCACTTCCACACCCAGGTCCAAAGCGGTGTAGCAATTGGCAACCGTCTGCGCTTCGACGCCCTGACTGGCGTCGACAACAAGCAAGGCGCCTTCACATGCAGACAAAGACCGACTGACCTCGTATGAAAAATCCACGTGGCCCGGAGTATCAATCAAATTCAGGTTGTAGGTGACACCATCACGCGCCTTGTAATGCAACGCAGCAGTCTGCGCCTTGATGGTTATCCCCCGCTCTTTTTCAATTTCCATCGAGTCCAGAACCTGCGCTTCCATGTCGCGTGCTTCGAGGCCTCCACAACGTTGAATCAAGCGATCTGCGAGCGTGGATTTACCGTGATCAATATGCGCGATGATGGAAAAATTTCTGATGTGATTCATCAACGTGAACACTTAAGTGATTGAATTAAACCGAAGCGGAAAGAAAAAAGGGCGCGCCGTGAAACGACGCGCCCTGAACCAACAATCTTTGGCAACTGCGAAGGTTGGAACTTCATTGTAGGGAAAAACCTCCCGTTGAACAGACCCAAAACCAACACAGTGAGGAAGTTGCGACGCAACAACAGGAAATTTATACACAGCTTATTAACAGTTCTGACAGGGAAGTATCGGGACAAGTTGTGGGCGATCTGTGGAGCACTGGTAACAGCCCAATGTCATTCTCATATCGTGAATTTTGGGATTTTCGATATGCACATAATCCCGGATTCCCAACCTCTATTCTAACCAAAATCATCATTCCAATTGGAATAAGTTAGCGATCGCACACATACTTTTCAGTTGCGGGCAGCAAAAAAATATTCCTGAAAATGTTTTTTTGAAGCACCCAAAACACAAAAGCCCCACACCCTGGTCGGGGTTGGGGCTTTCAGAGAATCCGGTTTTCAGCGTGAAGGGCGAATCAGCGCGTATTGCGCCCACTCTCCTCTGTGGAACAGAAGGTTGACTGGTTTACTCTTGTCCATTTTCGCCACGACAGCATCAAACTCCTTGACGTTCGTAACTTCAGTATTGGCAATGGCGACGATCACGTCGCCCTCGCGAATGCCCGCACGGGCGGCTCCGTCCGTGGCCGCCTCAACCCGCACCCCACCCTTGAGCTTGAGCTCTTTTTTCTGGGCATCGGGAAGGTCACTGACCGTCAGCCCAAGTAGCAATGCTGCTGGCGACTGCTTTGGCTTTTCTTCTGGAGCGGCTGCCTTTTTGACAACCTTCTCCGACTCGATCTCGCCGATGGTCACACTCAGCTCCTTGGTGGCACCACGACGGAACACCGTCAGCGTGCTCTTTGTTCCAGGCTTGGTGCCGCCCACCATGCGAGGCAAATCGCTGGTTTTTTCAATGACCTTGCCATCGAATTTGATAATAATGTCACCCGCCTCTACACCCGCCTTTTCAGCGGGCGCGCCATTTTCCACACCCCGCACCAAAGCGCCCTGAGCCTTGCCCAACCCAATGGATTCGGCCACTTCCTTGCTGACCTGATCAATCTGAACGCCAATGCGGCCACGGATGACCCGCCCGCTGGCACGCAGCTGGTTGCTGACATTTACGGCATCGTCAATCGGGATCGAGAAGGAAATGCCCATAAAACCACCAGAGCGTGAATAGATCTGGCTGTTGATGCCGACCACTTCTCCGCGCATGTTGATGAGTGGGCCGCCGGAATTGCCCGGATTGATGGCCACGTCAGTCTGTATAAACGACAAAAAATCACCTGTGTCGCGTTGCTTGGCGCTCACAATGCCCGCCGTAACCGTGTTTTCAAGTCCGAACGGCGAGCCGATCGCCATCACCCATTCACCAACCTTGAGGCGATTCACATCGCCAACCTTGACAGCTGGCAAGCCTGTCGCTTCAATTTTGACGACGGCGACATCGCTGCGTTTGTCGGCTCCGATGATTTTGGCTTTGAATTCCCGTTTGTCGGTGAGCGTGACAAGGACTTCATCAGCGCCATCAACCACGTGCGCGTTGGTCATGACATAACCATCGGTGGTCAGGATGAAGCCGGACCCGACTCCGCGCGGCTGAGCTTCCTCGTCTTGCGGCTGAGCCCCGCGGTTCTCGGGTTTCGGGGCCTGCTTTGGCATGTTGGGAATGGGTATTCCGAAACGCCGAAAAAACTCCAGCATCTCTTCGTCGGGACCATTGCCACTGGTGGCACGACTGGAGACTTTTTCGAGCGTGCGGATATTCACCACCGACGGGCCAACCTGCTCGACCAGATCGGTAAAGTCAGGCAGGCCACGGCTTTGGGCTTGGGCCGGCGCGACAGACACAAAACTTGCTACACCGATCCCGCCCACCAAGAGGCAGGACCGGAGGCGCTTCCAATCCACTAAAAACATCATGTACCTTTCAAGTAAAACGAACGCATACGAACTATTTGGGGGCAGTTTTCGTACGCTCAATGCCATTGGCGAACGTCACCAACGTGGCCAATGGCGCTTCACCCACTACCGTCAACCACCAGCTGCCCATACGCCGGGTCAACATGCGGGTCGCACCCTGCAGCATCAAACCCTCAGAGCCGTGTCGGCTACGGTCAAATGCCTCGACAAAGAGCGACACGGACGCGATGCCATCAGAAAATATCCACTGCATCGTGGAGCCACCGGCAGCATTGGCGCCATTCCCCGAGCCTTCAGCAGATGTCTGAGGCCGCTTGAAACAGCTTACCGGGTTGAAACCGGGCGCCGGGGACTTGATCTCCCACCCTTCGGCGGCAGCTGTGGTGTTGACCATCTCGGGGCGCTCAACCTTGTAGCCTTCGGTGTTGGCCATCATCTTTTCCAGCTTGCCCATGCTCACGGGAGCATCCAGTTGCAACTCGGAAAAGGCGGACTGTTCCAGCACATGGCCATCCACATCGAGGGTCTGCAGCTTTACCAGCATGCCCGTTTTATTCTCGTTCCAGACGCGGTATCCGTAACGCAACTGGTCGCGCGGCTGCAGTTGAACCACCTCGGCGTCAAACCCGGCAACGCG
>JAHEBY010000283.1 GCA_024642025.1 Comamonadaceae bacterium
GCCACTTTCCTGGCGAACCTTTTCGTCAGCGTGGTGATGCTCCTTGTCCAGCAACACTGCGCAGAACACCGCCAAGGCACGCCCGCCTTCAGCATAGGCCTTGGCAGTGAGAAGCATCTTGCGCACATCCGGATGAACGATGATTGGGTCTGCAGGCTTGCTTTTGTCTTTTGGACCCGAAAGCGAGCGCATCTGGACGCGGTCTTTGGCATATGCCAGCGCGTTTTGATAGGCAACTTCGGTAAGACCCAGCGACTGGTTGCCCACACCCAGCCGGGCAGCGTTCATCATCACGAACATGCCTTGCATGCCTTTGTTCGGCTGCCCGACCATAGTCCCGACCGCACCATCCAGAACGATTTGCGCCGTTGAATTGCCGTGGATGCCCATTTTGTGCTCCAGGCCGCCACAGTAAATACCATTGCGCTTGCCCAGCGAGCCGTCTTTGTTGACGAGGAACTTCGGCACCACGAACAGGCTGACACCTTTGATGCCGGGTGGCGCGTCTGGCAGGCGCGCCAACACCAAATGGATGATGTTTGCTGCCATGTCATGCTCACCGGCGCTAATGAAGATCTTGTTGCCGGTGATGCGGTACGTGCCGTCTGGCTGCGGCTCAGCCTTTGTGCGCATCAGGCCCAAGTCGGTACCGCAATGGGGTTCTGTGAGACACATGGTGCCAGTCCATTCCCCGCTGGTCATTTTGTGCAGGTAGGTGGCCTTTTGGTCGTCGGTGCCGTGGGTGTGCAAGGACGCATAAGCACCGTGCGTGAGCCCCGGGTACATGGTCCACGCCTGGTTGGTGCTGTTCATCATTTCGTACAGGCACTGGTTCACAACCAGCGGCAGCCCCTGGCCGCCATACTCCGGGTCGCAGCTCAGGGCGGGCCAGCCACCCGCAACATATTGCTCATAAGCGGTCTTGAAACCGGCGGGCGTTGTAACCTCATGTGTCGTTGTGTCGAGCTTGCAGCCCTCGGCGTCTCCGCTGACGTTCAGGGGAAGCAGCACTTCCGACGTGAACTTGCCCGCTTCTTCCAGAACGGCGCTGATGGTGTCCACGTCGATGTCCGCATATTTCGGGATGGCCTTGAGGTCTTCGGTCACGTTCAGAACTTCGTTCATCACAAACTGCATGTCGCGCAATGGCGGGTTGTAAATGGGCACGTTGATTACTCCTTGATGGATCGGATATGTTTTGCAGATGGAATGGATTGGGTATGCATGTCAGCGGCCATGTCGCCCAGACCATGCCCAAAGCGGGCAAGTATGTTGTCAAAGCCAGCTGTAGCGCGGCCTATTGAGCCGGGGTATTTCATAAATCGTGCCTCGTAATGCAGCGCCAGGATGAGGCCGTGGATCTCAAACGCCATCTGATCGGCGTCTGCATTGGCACGCAAATGGCCGACCTCCTGCGCCTGCACGAGCGCGCGATGCATTGCAGACAGCCAGGTTTTGACCGAATTGGCGAGCGCGTCGCGCACCGGGCCTGGCCGGTCATCAAACTCCACAGCGCCACTGATGTAGATGCAACCCGAGTCAATCTCGACCGAGGTGCGTTTCATCCAGTTGGCAAACAAGGCGCGCACGCGTGGCAGGCCGCGCGGTTGTTGCAGTGCGGGAAAGAATACTTCCTGCTCGAATCGATCGTGGTATTCACGAATGACCGAAATCTGCAGCTCCTCGCGGGAGCCAAAATGCGCAAACACACCCGATTTGCTCATGTGCATGACTTCGGCCAGCACACCGATGCTCAAGCCTTCAAGTCCAATCTGCGTTGCCAGCCCAAGCGCGGCATCCACAATGGCGGCCTTGGTCTGCTTGCCTTTTTGCACGGCACGCCCTGAAGTCGATGTGGCAATAACCTGGCTATGGCCGACTTGAGGCTTGGATGGCAATGGGGAAGCGGACATTTGGCTCACAAAAAAGAACGACCGTTCTATTTTGCATCATTTCGCCTGACCTGAACCGCTATAGGGCGTTTCTAGAGGACCGCTTCTAGCGAAGCCTAGGGTAAACCCCGACGCTACAGAATGAGCGAGAGGCTGCTTTCCAGATGCTCGGATGGCAGCCGCTTGAAGCCAGACCGCGCGAAACGCTGAAGTCGGCCGACCAGAAAGGCTGTCAATACCGAAGCTTGAATCTGGGCATCTGCACTGGGCGTATTGGACGTTTGCACCACCGAGGCATCGCGCAGGCATTGCTTGAGCGTAGATTCAATCTTGTCAAAAAACTGGTTCATGCGTTGCTGCAGACGCTCGTTTTCGAACACCAGCGCATCGCCCACCATCACACGGGTCATACCCGGGTTCTTCTCGGCAAACTGGATCAGCATGGACACGATCTTGGCGGCGTGGGCCCGGCCGTCGCCCGCGGTCGCCACGCTTTGGGCGCTCTGGCGCTCGGCGAGCTGGTTTACCAATGAGAACACCGTCTGCTCGATGAACTCGATCAGGCCTTCAAACATTTGCGCCTTGCTGGCAAAGTGCCGGTACAAGGCGGCTTCGCTAACGTCCAGCCGGGCTGCCAGCGCCGCAGTGGTGACGCGCTCTGCACCCGGCAGCTCCAGCATGGCCGCCAGGGCCTGCAGAATTTGAACACGGCGTTCCCCCGGTTTGGGGCGCTTGCGCGCGGCGGGTGAGGGGTTTATTTCGGCGTCTGGCATGGCATGGAGGTAGGTCGTTCGAACAATTCTCTCATAGGCCATCCGAGGGTTTTGCCTAGGTATCGGGCGCTGCAAACTGTCTGCCATAACCCCGCGATATAGCCACAGGAATTATCAATTTAATAGCTAACTCACTATATAAATCGGGGGCTAGAGGTCAATTTTCTTTGCGAAAAAGGCAAAATGTTCAATGCGAGCGGATCATGGTGCCGTACGGCTGGTCCGTTAAAATCTCCAGCAGAAGCGCATGGGGTACCCGACCGTCAATGATGTGAACTGCATTGACACCGCTCTTGGCCGCGTCCAGCGCGCCAGCTATTTTGGGCAGCATGCCACCGGAGATGGTGCCGTCGGCAAATAATTCGTCGATACGGCGGGCGGTCAGGTCGGCCAGGAGCTCGCCAGACTTGTCCAGCACCCCACGGATATTGGTCAACATCATCAGCTTTTCGGCCTGCAGCACGGTAGCCAGCTTGGAGGCGACCACATCCGCATTGATGTTGTAACTTTCGTTGTTTTCGCCAAAGCCGATCGGGCTGACCACCGGAATGAAGGCATCTTCCTGCAAGGCCTTCACCACACTGGGATCGATGCTGACAATGTCGCCCACGTGCCCAATGTCGTGCTCTTTGGTTGGGTCGGCGTTGTCGAGCATCTTGAGCTTTTGCGCACGGATCATGCCGCCATCGCGCCCCGTCAGGCCCACAGCCTTACCGCCGGCCTGGTTGATCAGGCCCACAATGTCCTGCTGCACTTCACCGCCGAGCACCCACTCCACCACTTCCATGGTTTCGGCATCCGTTACCCGCATGCCCTGGATGAATTCACCCTTCTTTCCCAGCCGTTTCAGCGCACTCTCAATTTGCGGGCCGCCACCATGAACCACCACGGGGTTCATGCCAACCAGCTTCAGAAGCACCACGTCCTCGGCAAAATCGGCCTGAAGGGCTGGGTCCGTCATGGCGTTGCCGCCGTATTTGATGACAATGGTTTTGCCATGGAACTTGCGGATGTAAGGCAACGCCTGGGCCAGAATTTCGGCCTTGTCGCGGGGGGCGATGTTTAGTGGGTCAGTCATGTTTCTTTCTTCAGCATCTGTTCAGGCCGCAAGTGGGGCTGGCTCTGACACTTTAACGTCTCCCGAGTAACCCTGGACATGTTCACCAAGAATGGCTTTGATGGATTCCAGATCATTCCCGTTCGCTGCCTTGCGCAAGATTTCCAGTTGCAAAGCCAAGACCGGCCAGGGAACAAAAGGCTCGGTGGCCTTCATGATACGGGGGTGCGCCGTGACGGCAGGGCTGCCGCCAATCAACAGTTCTTCATACAGTTTTTCACCCGGGCGCAAGCCGGTGACGGCAATTTCAATATCGCCATCAGGGTGGTCCGCATCCTTCACAGACAAGCCAGACAGTTGAATCATGCGTCGGGCGAGGTCCATGATTTTGACCGGCTGCCCCATGTCAAGCACAAACACTTCACCGCCGCGTGCCATGGCCCCAGCCTGCAAAACCAGCTGGGCCGCCTCGGGAATGGTCATGAAATAG
>JAHEBY010000284.1 GCA_024642025.1 Comamonadaceae bacterium
AAGCCACTTTGTCGGCAACTTTACTCTGCTTGGGGTCGGTGATGAAGGAGGCCGCAATGGTGGCGTCAATCCACATGCCGCATTTACCTTCGTTGTACAGCGCCAGAATCTCGTTGAAGCTGTTGGCTGAAGAGCCGGGAGGGCCGTACTTGGTCATCAGATCCACGTAGAAGGTCACTGTGTCCTTCCAGGGCTTGCTGTCGAATTGCGGCTTCCACTTCATGTCAAACAGCTGGGCGCCAAAGCTGTTGGCCATTGTGGTTACGAAGGCCATGTTGTCGCCCCAGCCTGGCTTGCCGCGCAGACAAATGCCATAAACGCCGTTTGCCGGGTCGTGCATCTTGGATGCAGCGGTCTTGACATCGTCCCAAGTGGGACGGTCGGCGAATTTGATGCCAGCCTTGTCGGCCAGATCCTTGCGGTACATCAGCATCGAGCTTTCGCCATAAAACGGTGCGGCATAGAGCTTGCCACCGACGGACAGACCATTGCGCATGGCAGGCAGCAGGTCATCCACGTCGTAGGCTGCGTCCGTCTTCAGCTCCTTGAGCCAGCCCTTTTTGCCCCAGATTGGGGTTTCATACATGCCAATGGTCATCACATCGAACTGACCGCCCTTTGTGGCAATGTCAGTTGTCACGCGGGAGCGCAACGTGCCTTCTTCGAGCGTCACCCACTTCAGTTTGATGCCGGGGTTGGCTGCTTCAAATTCGGCAGTGTGTTTTTGCATTTCGATCATGTGGCCGTTGTTGACGGTTGCAATCACGATATCGGTTGCCGAGGCGGCCATGCTCGCGGCCAAGCCAAAAGCAATTGCAAGTGATGCCTTGAGTTTCATATATCTGTCTCCTATGGGGTATGGGTATAAAAGCCGATGCCATCAGCTCATCGACAAACTTGACTGTAGGACGGTTGAACGAGGTATATCGATACTCCCTCGTCAAGGTATAGTATTTATTTGCGCTTGGTATCTAGGGTTTTCCCCAAATGCGTGATATATCGTATTGATTTCATGCATTTCAAAGGCGCCATATTCCCCTGAGGTCTCCCGAACCTGACATGTAACTGCATTTCTGCCAGAATGCGAAACTAAATTACATGGAGACTACCGTCATGCAGCGTCGCGCCACCAAAATCGTTGCCACTTTGGGCCCAGCATCCAGCGATCCAGCAATGCTGGAGCAGATGATTCGGGCGGGCGTGAACGTGGTGCGCCTAAATTTCAGTCATGGCACGGCGCAGGATCACATCGACCGAGCGCGTCTGGTGCGCGAAGCGTCCGAGCGGGCTGGGCGCGAGGTTGCGATCATGGCTGACTTGCAGGGCCCAAAGATTCGGGTCGGCAAATTTGCCGAGGGCAAGGTGGTGCTCAAGGCGGGTGACAAATTCATTCTCGATGCCACCCGTACCGAGCCTGGTGATGTAAACGCGGTGGGCCTGGACTACAAGCCGTTGCCGCGTGAGGTTAAGCCCGGCGATGTGCTGCTGCTCAACGACGGTTTGATCGTTATCGTGGTGGATGCCGTGATGGGTGGCGCGGTGCACACCACCGTTCGCATGGGTGGCGAGCTGTCCAACAACAAGGGCATCAACAAGCAGGGCGGCGGCCTCACAGCACCAGCCCTGACGGCCAAGGACATGGAAGACATCAAGACGGCCATGGCCTTTCAGGCAGACTACGTGGCCGTCAGCTTCCCGCAGAACGCCACCGACATGGAGCTGGCTCGCCAGTTGTGCAATGTGGCTGCTGAGCCATACAACCATAAGCCGCACCTGATCGCCAAGATCGAACGTGCCGAGGCCATCCCCAAGCTCGAAGAAATCATTCTGGCCAGCGACGGCATCATGGTGGCGCGCGGTGATTTGGCGATCGAGGTCGGGAATGCGGCCGTACCCGCGCTGCAAAAGCGCATGATCAAGATGGCGCGAGATCATGATCGCGTGGTCATCACGGCGACCCACATGATGGAATCGATGATCAGTAACCCTGTGCCCACTCGGGCTGAGGTCAGTGACGTCGCCAATGCCGTGCTGGACGGTTCGGACGCGGTCATGCTGTCCGCGGAAACCGCTGCCGGCAAATACCCGCTGGAGACGGTTGTCGAGATGGCAAAAATCTGCCACGCTGCGGAAAATGCGGAGGACGTGCAGCTTGACGGCGACTTTACCGGCAAGACCTTCCGGCGCATTGACCAATCCATTGCCATGGGCGCACTGTTTACGGCGCATCACCTGGGTGCCAAGGCCATTGTGGCACTGACTGACAGCGGTTCTACCGCGTTGTGGATGAGCCGCCACCGTATCGATGTACCGATTTACGCCCTTACCTCCAAAGTGGCCACGCAACGCAAAATGGCCCTGTACCGCAACGTACGCCCGCTGCTGCTGGACTCGAGCGGCGACCGAGATACCGCACTGGCTCAAGCCGAAGGGCACCTCAAAAAAGTGGGCATTGTGCAGACTGGGGATGTTTACGCCATTACCTGCGGCGAGCCCATGGGTGCGCCGGGCGGAACCAACATGCTCAAGATTTGCCGCGTGGGCTGACACAACCATATTAGCCGGGCCGGTCAAGCGCTAAAATTCCCGCCAGTGGTACGCAGTTACCAACCGGTTACCAATTCTTTGCGGGAGAAACACGATGGCAATCGTCTCAATGCGCGAGCTGCTGGATCATGCAGCCGTCAACGGCTATGGCATTCCAGCTTTCAACGTCAACAATCTGGAGCAGGTTCAGGCCGTCATGTCGGCTGCGGACGAGGTGGGTGCGCCCGTTATCCTGCAGGCCAGCGCCGGCGCCCGAAAATACGCGGGTGAGCCCTTCATCAAGCACCTGATTCAGGCCGCGATTGAGTCCTGGCCGCATATTCCGCTGGTGATGCACCAGGACCACGGCCAAAGCCCGGACGTGTGTCGGGGCGCCATCAATCTCGGCTTCAGCTCGGTGATGATGGATGGATCCCTCATGGCGGACGGCAAAACCATCGCCAGCTACGACTACAACGTGGACGTGACCCGCAAGGTGGTCGACATGGCCCATGCCACGGGTGTCACCGTAGAGGGCGAACTGGGCTGCCTGGGCAGCCTGGAAACCATGAAGGGCGACAAAGAAGACGGCCACGGCACCGAAGCCACCATGACGATGGACCAGCTGCTAACCGACCCCGAGCAGGCGGCCGATTTCGTGAAGCGCACCCAGCTGGACGCGCTGGCCATTGCCATTGGCACCAGCCATGGCGCCTACAAGTTCACGCGCAAGCCCACAGGCGATATATTGGCCATCGAGCGCATCAAGGAAATCAACCGCCGGCTGCCCAACACCCACCTGGTGATGCACGGCAGTTCCAGCGTGCCGCAAGACCTGCTGGCCACCATCAACCAGTATGGCGGCAAGATGAAAGAGACCTATGGCGTGCCTGTGGAAGAAATCCAGAAGGCCATCAAATTTGGTGTGCGCAAGATCAACATCGATACCGACATTCGGCTGGCCATGACCGCCGCCGTGCGCAAGTTCATGGCGGAGAACCCTGACAAATTTGACATGCGTGACTGGCTCAAACCCGCCCGCGAGGCAGCCAAGCAGATCTGCAAGCAACGTTATGTCGAATTTGGCTGCGAAGGCCAGGCAGGCAAGATCAAATCGCACACGCTGACGCAGGTGGCACAGCGCTATGCAAAAGGCGAGCTGGCGCAGGTTGTCAACTAAGCGCGAGCGCCTCACTTGAGATAATCAAGCCTGCGCTTGCCGATGTGGCTTGACGCAGGCTTTCCCCCTTTTGCCCCCATGACCTCGCCAGCACTTTCCGTACACACATCCTCGATCAAAAGCCTGCCGCTGCTTGCGCGCGGCAAGGTGCGCGACAACTACGCCGTGGGGACCGACCGCATCCTCATGGTGGCCAGCGACCGCCTGAGCGCCTTCGACGTCATCATGGGCGAGCCGATTCCCGGCAAGGGCGCGTTGTTGACCCAAATGGCGCTGTTCTGGTTCGACAAGCTCGGCCCCAATGGGTTGAACATTTGCCCCAATCACTTGACCGGCGAGTCACCCGAAAGCGTGGTGACGCCAGACGAGGTGCCGCAGGTAGCAGGCCGCTCCATGCTGGTCAAGCGGCTCAAGCCGATCATGGTGGAAGCCGTTGTGCGCGGGTACCTCGCTGGCAGTGGCTGGAAGGAATACCAGCAAAGCCAGGCGGTTTG
>JAHEBY010000015.1 GCA_024642025.1 Comamonadaceae bacterium
CCTTCAGACGAAACGTCACCAGTTGAATCACCGGATCACCGGTAACGCTCTCCACTGCGGTATTGCTCATTTAGTGTCTCCGTATGCGCCGGATGTGGTCTGTCAAAAGATCGTCTCAGGACGCCGCCGAACCTGATCGCTGCACTATCCACAAATGCTTCGCGAGCGGCCTTCAGGCGTTTGGCGACGGCTTTTGCATCGGAACTGCCGTTGTCCAACAGCTCACGCTCCGTGGTTTCAACCTGTGCAGCAATGGCTTTGGCAGTCTGACCACCATCACGCGCCGTCTTGCGTCCAACCAGGTCATTGGCCTGAATGGCGGTTGTGCCTTCGTAAATGGTCAGAATCTTGGCGTCGCGATAATACTGCGCGGCCCCTGTTTCTTCAATGAAGCCCATACCGCCATGAACCTGCACGCCCAGCGACGTGACCTCAAGACTCGACTCGGTGCTGTAGCCCTTCACGAGTGGCACCAGGTATTCATAAAACGCCGCGTTCTGCTTGCGCACGTCGGCATCCGGATGGTGGTGCGCGGCGTCATAGGCAGCGGCGGCCACCGATGCCATGGCCCTGCAACCCTCGGTCGTGGCACGCATGGTCATCAGCATGCGGCGCACGTCCGGGTGGTGAATGATGGGCGCACTGGCTGCAATGGAACCATCCACGGGTCGGCTTTGCACCCGATCCCGCGCAAACTGGGCTGCCTTTTGATAGGCCCGTTCGGAGATCGCAATGCCTTGAACGCCGACCGCATAACGCGCAGCGTTCATCATGATGAACATGTATTCGAGGCCACGGTTCTCTTCGCCCACGATATAACCCACAGCGCCGGATTTGTCGCCGTACTGGAGCACGGCTGTTGGGCTGGCCTTGATGCCCAGCTTGTGCTCGATACTCACGCAGTGCACGTCGTTGCGCTGACCCAGTGAGCCGTCGGGCTTGACCAGAAACTTGGGCACCACAAAGAGGCTGATGCCCTTGACACCCGCAGGCGCGCCCTCCACCCGCGCGAGCACCAGGTGCACGATGTTTTCGGCCATGTCATGCTCGCCGTAGGTGATGAAGATCTTGGTGCCAAAAATCTTGTAGGTGCCGTCAGCCTGAGGCTCTGCCCGGCTGCGCACCATGGCCAGATCGGAACCGGCTTGCGGCTCGGTCAGGTTCATGGTGCCGGTCCACTTGCCGCTCACCAGATTTTCCAGATAGGTCGTTTTGAGCGCATCCGAACCAGCCGTCAGCAGGGCCTCAATGGCGCCGTCTGACAGCAAGGGACACAGTGCAAAACTCATGTTGGCGCTGTTGACCATCTCAATACAGGCAGCACCAATGGTTTTGGGCAAACCCTGGCCACCAAAATCAACCGGATGCTGCAAGCCCTGCCAGCCTCCCTGCGCAAACTGGGCAAAGGCGTCCTTGAAACCGGGTGTCGTGGTGACCTTGCCACCGTGGAATGAAGACGGGTTTTTGTCGCCTTCCCAGTTCAAGGGCGACAGAACGCCCTCATTGAATTTGGCCGCTTCCTCAAGCACCGCCTGTGCGGTGTCAAAGCCGGCGTCCTCGAAACCCGGCAATTGCGCTATAGCCTCAATGTTGGCCAGATGCCGGATATTGAACAGCATGTCCTTGACAGGCGCGGTGTAACTCATTTTTCATCTCCAGATACAAAAGTGCCGCTCATCCAGCAATCTGCCAGAGCGAGCGGCACGCACTTTAAAAGAAACGAATCGATGTCTGCGCGCCTACAACGCCGCAACCAGTTCGGGCACCGCTACAAACAGGTCAGCCTCCAGCCCATAGTCGGCCACAGAGAAAATCGGCGCCTCGGGGTCCTTGTTGATCGCCACAATGACTTTGGAATCTTTCATGCCTGCCAGGTGCTGGATGGCGCCGCTGATGCCACAAGCCACATACAGCTGTGGCGCCACGATCTTGCCCGTCTGGCCAACCTGCCAATCATTAGGCGCGTAACCAGCGTCGACCGCGGCGCGCGACGCACCCATGGCCGCACCCAGCTTGTCGGCCAGCGGTGTCATGACTTCGGCAAACTTCTCGCTGGAGCCCAGCGCGCGCCCCCCGCTCACAATGATTTTTGCGGCCGTCAACTCGGGGCGGTCGTTCTTGGCAATCTCGCTGCCCTTGAACACAGCCTGCGCGCTGGCCGCCACTGCCGCCACGGTTTCCACGCCAGCAGAACCACCGCTGTCAGCGGCCGGGTCGAAGCCGGTTGTGCGAACCGTAATCACCTTTGTGGCATCCAGGCTTTGCACAGTGGCTATTGCGTTACCCGCGTAAATGGGCCGCTCGAAAGTGTCTTCGCTCACCACCAGGGTTACGTCGGATATTTGCCCCACATCCAGTTTGGCTGCAACGCGCGGCGCAATGTTTTTGCCGGACGCGGTTGCCGCAAAAAGAATGTGGCTGTAATTCGCTGCAATAGCCAGAACCTGCGCGGCCATGTTCTCGGCAAGGGCATGCTCAAGGCCAGCGTCGTCCGCATGCAGCACCTTGGCCACGCCCGCAATCTTGGCGGCAGCAGCAGCAGCCGGGCCTGCTCCCGCACCGGCTACCAGCAGGTGCACATCGCCACCACATTTGGCAGCGGCAGTCACCACATTCAAAGTTGCAGGCCGTACGGAGGCATTGTCGTGTTCGGCAATAACGAGTGAAGTCATACAGTTGTCCTAGATTACTTTGGAAACGTTCTTGAGCTTGTCGACCAGTGTGGCGACATCGGGCACCTTGATGCCTGCGCTGCGTTGTGGCGGCTCTTTCACGCTCAGGGTTTTCAGGTGCGCCTTGATGTCCACACCCAAGTCGGCCGGCTTGACCACATCCATCTGCTTCTTCTTGGCCTTCATGATGTTGGGCAGCGTGACATAGCGCGGTTCGTTCAGGCGCAAGTCCGTGGTGATCACAGCAGGGAGCGTAAGCGTTACGGTTTCAAGGCCGCCATCCACTTCGCGAGTCACATTAACTTTGTCGCCCGTCACCTCCACCTTGCTGGCAAACGTGGCTTGAGGCAGGTCACACAGAGCAGCCAGCATCTGGCCGGTCTGGTTGCAGTCGTCATCAATCGCCTGCTTGCCCAAAATCACCAGCCCGGGCTGCTCTTTCTCTACAAGCGCCTTGAGCAGCTTGGCAACCGCCAGCGGCTGCAGTTCGTCCGGAGTTTCAACCAGAATCGCCCGGTCTGCGCCGATGGCCATCGCGGTACGAAGCGTCTCCTGGCACTGCGTCACACCGCAAGACACCGCGATAACTTCGGTCGCCGCACCCTTCTCCTTCAGGCGCACCGCTTCTTCAATGGCGATCTCGTCGAACGGATTCATGCTCATCTTGACATTGGCGATGTCCACGCCGGTACCGTCAGACTTGACGCGCACCTTGACGTTGTAATCGACCACGCGTTTCACGGGAACCAGAACTTTCATCAGGGAAACTCCATTGAATAATTGAACTTTTATCAGGCAGCTAAAACATTCTAGGCTTCAACACCCTGCGGTCGCCATTTGCCTAATGTGCCGAGGGCTTCCCCGTGGGAAACGGGATAGAAGATGCCGCAGAAATTACAAAATAGAACGATCGTGCTTTTTTGAATTATACAGGTATGTGCGACGACCTCGCCGCGCTGGCATCGGCCGGGGAAATATGTAACACCCGCTGCGGATAAGGAATGACGATTCCGTGCTCGCGCAGCGACTTGAGAACCGCGTGATTGACCTCGGAACGCAAATTGAGTTGCCCATTGTGCGGATCGTCAATCCAGTAGCCCAACGTGAACTCCAGTCCGTCGGCACCAAACGCCGACAGCGCGGCGGCAGGCTCTGGCGTTTTAAGTACCCTTTTTTGAGCAGCCGCCGCCTCGGTAAGCAGCCGGTCCACCAGTTCCACGTCGCTGTCGTAGGCGACCGAAACCACTGTGGACTGCCAGACCATGCGGTCAGCCAGGGACAGGTTTTCCACACGCTGCGTGATGAACATTTCGTTGGGCACAATGGATTCCCGCCCCGCCAGCGACCGCACGATGGAATAACGCGTGTTGATTGCTGTAATGGCACCCTCAAATCCGTCAATGCGGATGTTGTCGCCTATGCGCACGCTGCGCTCGGCCAAGATTACGAATCCGCTCACGTAATTGGCAGCCAGCTTCTGCAAGCCAAAACCAATGCCTACCCCAATGGCACCGCCCAAAACGGATAGTGCTGTCAGGTCAATCCCCACAGCAGACAGCGCCAACAGAAGGCCCACCAGCACCAGCACCGCCCGGGTGGCATTGCTGATGGCTTTGCGCAGTGACAACTGGCTGCCCGTAGCCGTTCGCAACAGGCGCGACTCGATGCCGGCAGATATCCATAGCGTGATGATCAGCACACCGCCCGCCGTAAGCGCCCCTTCAATAAGCGTGCGAATAGAGAGCGTTGACCCACCAACGGTCCATTTGATTTGATCAAGTTCGTTCAACAGCAGTGGCAGCAAGCCGCTGACCCACAGCACCATGGCAAGCCATGCCGCCCAGGATATGGTGCGCTCCAGCGCGCGCACCATGGGCGCATTTTCAAATGCCACCTGCAAAACCTTGACGCCGGTCCGAATCAAGACCAGCGCCACGAGCACGGGAACGGCAATCTTGAGAATCACCAACACCGGCATCCATCGCATCAGGAGCGCGCGCGAGGCAAACGCGAGACACAAGAGCACAAGCGGGAACATCACGCCATCAATGATCTTCCGGCCGAACCAGATGGATTTGTAATTGCTGCCATGCGTGACGTGAAGGGTCAACCGCACCGCAAACCAGGCCACGACCACGCAAACCAGCAGCACACCAATTTCCACCAGTGCGGCTGTCTGCGTGAGAGCGCCGAACCACGCGTCAAAATCCTCAATGGGCGGAGGTGGCAGTCCTTCGTTCGACGCCATACTGATGCTTGTACTCATCTTGACACTTCAACAGAAAGAGCGAATGCCTGTCCCGGCGCGTGATTACACATCGGCAAGGACCCGCAAGTGCGCCTCCACGCTGCGGCCCAGCGCGCTCAGGTTGTAGCCGCCTTCCAGACACGAAACAATGCGTTTGCCGGCGTGACGGGCAGCAACATCTTTTAGCCGTTGAGTGATCCAGGCGTAATCCTGCTCCACCAGGCCCATCTGGCCCAGATCGTCTTCACGGTGGGCATCAAAACCCGCGCTAATAAATATCATTTCCGGTCGGTGCGCCTCAAGCCGCGGAATCCAGTGCTTTGTGATCAGGTCGCGCACCATCTCGCCCTTGGTATAGGCGGGAACAGGCAGGTTCACCAGGTTGTCGGCCCCGGAACGGGAGCCACCGTGCGGATAAAACGGGTGCTGGTAAAAACTGACCATCAGGATGCGGTCATCACCAGCGACGATGTCCTCGGTGCCATTGCCGTGGTGAACATCAAAATCAACAATTGCAACCCGCTGCAGACCGTGGCGCTCCAGCGCGTACTTTGCCGCGATCGCAACGTTATTGAAAATACAAAAACCCATCGCCTTGTCGTGACAGGCATGGTGCCCCGGAGGGCGCACGGCGCAAAACGCGTTTTCCAGCTCACCGGCCATCACGGCATCCGTCGCAGCAATAGCGGCACCCGAGGCCCGCAAAATGGCATCCCAGGTCTTGGCATTCATGGCCGTGTCGGGATCGACATACACATGGCTTGGGCCACCCGCGTCAAGGTCTTCCCGCAGGCTGTCGCTCATGCCACGCATGGCGTAGACGTGGGTGCGGCTGTGGGCGAGTTCAATATCGACCAGCGGGGCCATGGGCGCTTCCCGCCGATCCAGCACATCGGCCACGCCGCTGATCAGCAGGCGGTCTTCTATGGCGTCGAGTCTTTCAGGGCATTCCGGGTGACCCCGACCCATTTCATGGGCGCGACAGTCGGGATGAGTAAAGTATCCGGTCTTATTCACTTGATTGCCTCTGCCTCAAAGAATTCGGTTAACGTCCATGCCATGAATTCACAACAAAAACTTCGGGAAATACTGGATCAGCTTAACACGGTCATTGTTGGAAAACCGACCCAGATTCAGGACTGTGTGGCCTGTCTGCTGGCCGGCGGGCACCTGCTGATCGAGGATGTTCCGGGCGTCGGCAAAACGACGTTGGCCCATGCGCTGGCCAAGACCTTTGGCCTGCAGTTTTCGAGGGTGCAGTTCACCTCAGACCTGATGCCCAGCGATCTGTCTGGCGTGTCGATTTATGAGCGGGGCAAGGAGGCCTTTGTTTTTCACGCCGGACCGCTGTTTGCCCAGGTCTTGCTGGCAGACGAAATCAATCGCGCCAGCCCCAAAACCCAAAGCGCCCTGCTGGAAGCCATGGAAGAGAAGCAGGTCACGGTTGAGGGTGAAACGCGCGCCCTGCCCGAGCCGTTCTTTGTCATCGCCACCCAAAATCCTCACGACCAACTGGGCACTTATGCCCTGCCGGAATCCCAACTGGACCGGTTTCTGATGCGCATCTCCCTGGGTTACCCGGACCGCGGCGCCGAGCGTGAACTGCTGACGGGCCGCGACCGGCGCGACGTGGTGAACGCGCTGCCGGGCCTGCTGAACCCGGCCGAGTTGGCTCAGCTTCAGCAAACCGTGCTGCAGGTCCATGCGGCAGCGCCGCTGCTCAACTACGTACAGGACCTGATTGCTGCCACCCGCTCTGGCCAGTGGTTTTTGCAGGGTTTGAGCCCGCGTGCGGGCATTGCCGTGGTGCGCGCGGCCAAGGCACAGGCTCTGCTGGGCGGGCGCGATTATGTGGCGCCTGACGATGTGCAGGCCATCCTGCCGCAAACCGTTGGCCACCGGTTGATTCCGGTTGGCGACGCGGGGCGTGGCTCGGTCGAGCAGGTGCGCGCCATGATTGAGGCGGTACCACTGCCATGAGCATTTTGCTGGCGTCCGCCTGGAACCCGGCAGCACGGGTCAGGCGCCGCGTGCAGCACTGGTTTGAGGCCCGCCTGTCGCCCCGCGACAGCGTGACGCTGACGCAGCGCAACGTGTATATCCTGCCGACCCGTGCGGGCTTCATGCTCGGCGCCACGCTGGCCGTGCTGTTGATTTCCTCCATCAATTACCAGCTGAATCTGGGTTACCTGCTGACCTTTCTGCTGGCCGGCAGTGCCGTTGTGGGTATGCATGTCTGTCACGGCACGCTGCGCGGACTTACTATGCATTTGATAGCTCCTGACGCATGTTTCATAGGGGCTAACGCCACATTTGGCATACAAATCAACGGCAACAGGGCACGTACGCGCTACGGTATCGGATTGAGTGTGATGGGTTCTGGCCACTGGGCCTGGACCGATGTACCCGCCGACGGCAGTGCCACGGTCCATGTGGCGTTCAAGCCCGAAAAGCGGGGCTTGCTCACCGTACCCACGCTCACGGCGGAAACCCGCTTCCCGCTCGGCACCTTTCGCGTCTGGACCGTCTGGCGACCCGCGGCCAAGGTGTGGGTCTATCCCGCGCCGGAGCCTTTTGCACCACCCCTGCCTCCGGGCGAGCCGCGCGCGGGCGGCGCCAGCGGCTCCCAATCACGTGCCAGCGGCGAGTTTGAGGGTGTGCGCAGCTACCAGCGGGGCGACCCGCTCAAGCTGATTGTGTGGAAAAAAGTGGCTAAAGCGGATGAACTGGTCAGCCGGGACACTGAACACATCCAGCGTCACGAATTGTGGTTGGACGCGAGCCAAACCGGTACACCCCACCCGGAGCTCAAAGTCTCGCGCCTATGCGCCTGGGTATTGCAGGCAGAAAAGGCGGGTATGGATTACGGCCTGCGCCTGCCCGGCAAGGAGCTGAAGCCGGCACACGGCGAGGCCCACAAACGGCATTGCCTGGAAGCGCTGGCCCTCGCATGAAGTTGCTGCCCGAACGCCTGAAGAACCTGCCCCGCGACAGCAGGGACACGCTCTTTTTATTGGTCGTGATCGGCTGGGTCATCCTGCCGCAGGTTGGCCACCTGCCTCTGTGGTGCAGTCTGCTGGCTGGCGGCGTGCTGACATGGCGCGCATGGCTGGCTTTGACCCTGAGGCCGCTCCCTTCACGCTGGTGGCTGGCAATCCTGCTGGTGCTGACGATAGGCGCTACGCTGTTCACGCATCGCACGGTGCTGGGGCGGGATGCGGGCGTCACGCTGATCGTGGTGCTACTCACACTCAAAACCCTTGAGCTACGTGCCCGGCGCGACGCTTTTGTGGTGTTCTTTTTGAGCTTTTTTACGATGCTCACCAACTTCTTCTTCTCACAGTCTCTGCTCACTGCAGCGGCGATGCTGATCGCACTGCTGGGGTTATTGACGGCGCTCGTGAACGCCCACATGCCCGTGGGCAAGCCGCCCTTGCTGCAGGCGGCCAAAACGGCCGGCTGGATGGCGCTGTTGGGTGCGCCCATCATGGCGATCCTGTTTGTGCTGTTCCCCCGCATGGCGCCGTTGTGGGGTCTGCCAGACGATGGCATGCGCGGACGCAGCGGCCTGTCCAGCACGATGCAGGTCGGCAACGTGGCCAGCCTCGCGCTGGTTGACGACATTGCGATGCGCGTGCGGTTTCTGGACGCGCGGCCAGCCCAGTCCGATCTGTATTTCCGTGGACCGGTCCTCTCCACCTTCGACGGGCGCGAATGGAAGCCCTTGCGCTCGGGCTTTCCTGCGCGTATGCAGCTGTCAGCCGATTTGCAGGGCTTGGGCCCTGCAGTGCGCTATCAGGTGACGCTGGAGTCGGGCAACCGTCCCTGGTTGCTGACCCTTGACGCGGCCGTCGTCAAGCCCGTCATGAATGGCTATGAGTTGTCCATGACGCCGGAGCTGCAATGGATTGCCGACAGGCCGCTGTCCGACATCGTGCGCTATACAGCCCAAAGTCACGTCGATTTCCGTCATGGGCCGCGCGGCGGAACGTTTGCCATACAGGACTACGTTGACCTGCCGCCCGGCTTCAACCCGCGCACGCTGGCACTTGCCGCTGAAATGCGCCGCGACCCACAACTGGCGCAGGCCGGCGCCTCTGAACTGGTCAACGCGGTAATGGAGCGCCTTCGCACGGGCGGCTACACCTACACGCTGGAGCCCGGGGTGTATGGCAAAGATACGGCGGACGAATTCTGGTTTGACCGCAAAGAGGGGTTTTGCGAGCACATTGCATCGAGCTTTGTCATTCTGATGCGCGCGCTGGATGTGCCCGCACGCATCGTCACTGGCTATCAGGGGGGCGAAGCCAACAGCGTGGACGGCTTCTGGACCGTGCGCCAGCGTGACGCCCACGCCTGGGCCGAGGTGTGGGTCAAGGGTCAGGGCTGGACGCGGGTTGACCCCACGTCGGCCGTTGCGCCGGGCCGTGTTGGCACGTTTGACCGTCTTGTGGCGCCGCAAGGGGCCTTGGCCCGGGCGCTGACAGGGGTTAGCCCGCGCTTTTCGATCAGCCTGCGCGAGGCGTGGGAGGCTGTCAACAACAGCTGGAACCAGTGGGTTTTGAATTACACCCAAGGCAAACAGCTCAACCTGCTGAAAAACATCGGCTTTGACTCGCCCAGCTGGGAAGATCTGGGCTATTTGCTGATTGCCATCATTGTGGGCGCCAGCCTGCTGGGCGCTGCGTGGAGCTACTGGGAACGCTCGCGCCACGATCCCTGGCTGAGATTGCTGGGCAAAGCAGCTGCTCGGCTGCAACAATCGGGCCTGGCGGTGCCGGCCAATAGCGGGCCGAGGCAGATGGCCAGACTGTTCATGGAAAAACATGGTGGGCAGAGCGCGCAGGCGCAAGTGATTCACGACTGGTTGCTGCGCCTTGAACGCTTGCGGTATGCGCCTGCCGCCTCACCCGGAAACGTCAAAGTCAATTCGCGTGCGCCAGATCGGTCGCTGGTTACACTGGAACGGGAATTTGCACAATTTAGTTGGCCATCGTGATTCGTCAATTCATTCGAAACGCTATTTTTATAATAGCTGCTTGCGCAATAGCGACGGGGGCTAATAGCGCAAAACTCTCAAAAAATAACACCAAGAAGCGCCCCGCCTCCTTTCACACAGCCAAGCCTGAGACACGGGGCACTGCCTACGCCGAACGCGCGGATGTGATGGCCGCGGCAGACGACATCGCCGCCCGCCGTAACCTGGACACGGCCTGGGTCCGCCGCGCCATCGGCCAATCCGTGTATCTCGCGCAAATCACCCGGTATGTTTTGCCGCCTCCGGCGGGCACCATCAAGAACTGGCGTGTTTACCGCAGCCGGTTTATTGACGCCACCCGCATCGCCGCTGGCGCCAGCTTCTGGCGCGCCAATGCAGAAACACTGGCGCGCGCGCAGACCGAATACGGCGTGCCGCCAGAGATTGTGGTTGGTGTCATTGGTGTGGAGACCATTTACGGCCAGCAAATGGGCGACTTCCGGGTGATGGATGCACTGGCAACTCTGGCATTCGACTTCCCGCAAACACACCCTCGCGCCGCCCAGCGCACCGAGTTTTTCAAGAGCGAGCTGGAGCAGTTTTTGAGCCTCGCCAGCCGCACCGGCACCGACCCGCTGTCTTTGCGCGGCAGTTTTGCCGGAGCCATGGGCATGCCGCAGTTCATGCCATCAAGCTGGGCGCAATACGCGGTGGATTTTGATGGCGACGGCAAGGTCGACCTCTTCAATAGCCCCGCTGACGTGATTGGCTCGGTGGCCAACTACTTCAAGTCCTTCGGCTGGCAGCCTGGCATGCCCACGCATTACCCGGTGCGGCTTGACCCTGCCCGGCTGGACAAGGAGGCGCTGCTGGCACCCGACATTCTGCCCACGTTTAGCGTGGCGTCGTTTCAGGAAAAAGGCGCCGTGCTGGAAGGCGCCGCGCTGCAACATACGGGGCCACTGGCGCTGGTGGAGGTGTTCAATGGCGACGCCGAGCCCAGTTACATTGCAGGCACCGAAAACTTTTACGTCATCACCCGCTACAACTGGAGCAGCTACTACGCCCGCGCCGTGATTGACCTGGGGCGCGAAGTGGCTAATTCGATGGGGCAATAGCACATTTGAATGAGCCCATCAAAGCGGCACATCGCAACCCGCTGTTCGGGATTACGCCCCGGACTGCAGCAAGCTAAATCTGGGTTTGACGCTGGCTTTGACTCTGAATCTCTTCGGGCATCAGGTATTCCCGTGCAATACCTGCGCCGAGCTCGTTCACCCGGTCCAGGAACTGTGTCAGGTAGGCGTGCAGCCCCGAGGCCAGAATTTCGTCAATGCGCCCGTATTTGAGTTCTGAACACAGCTTTCCTGCCCGGCGCTGCGTGTCGCTGCCAGGATCAACCGCGACCATGGACAGGTTATGCACCACTTCGTTGAGGCTAGCGTGCAGCGATCGCGGCATATCGGGCCGCAGGAGAAGCAGCTCAGCCACACGCACCGGCTTGATCACGTTGCGATATACCTTGCGGTAAATCTCAAAGCCCGAAACGCTACGCAGAATGGCGCTCCAGTGGTAGAAATCGTCCTCCTGCTTCTGCTCCGCTGGCGGGCTGAGAACGTCGATCTCAAGTGCCCGAAACTTTACATCCACCAGGCGCGCGGTATTGTCAGCACGCTCCAGAAATGTGCCCAGGCGCATGAAATACAGCGCTTCATCCATCAGCATGGTGCCCACCGTCACACCCCGTGAAAGGTGCGAGCGGAACTTCACCCATTCAAAAAATTCGCTTGGGTCGCGCTGAAAATCACTGTTTTTGACCATGCGGCGAACCTCCAGCCAGGTCTGGTTCTGGGTTTCCCAGACTTCGGTGGTCAGCGTGCCGCGAACAGCGCGGGCATTCTCGCGTGCTGCGGTCAGGCAGGAAATGATGCTTGAAGGATTGCTCTCGTCAGCAACCATGAAATCTATGACCTTGTCGGCCCTGACGACGCCGTGGCGCTCCGTATAAGCAGGCAGCAGTTCGCTGATGCTCAAAAGGCCCTGCCAGCCACTCAGGGCGACTTCGGGCGCTTGCGGCAGCAAGGATGTCTGATAGTTCACATCCAGAATACGGGCGGTGTTTTCGGCGCGCTCTGTGTAGCGGGCCATCCAGAACAGGTGATCTGCAGTGCGTGACAACATGTCGGAATTCTCCTTTTTCGTTATTTGGGTTCGCGTTGGTGAGTCGCCATGCTCAGCTTTCCAGAACCCAGGTATCTTTGGTGCCGCCGCCCTGCGACGAATTGACGACCAGCGAACCTTCCTTGAGCGCCACGCGGGTCAGACCGCCCGGGACCATGCGCACCGTTTTGCCAGACAGCACATAGGGCCGCAAGTCAATATGGCGCGGTGCAATGCCGCTTTCGACAAACGTTGGGCAACTCGACAGGCTGAGCGTGGGCTGCGCAATATAGCCAGAGGGGTTGGCCTGAATCGCCTTGCGGAAATCCTCGATTTCCTGTTTGGTCGACGTTGGCCCCACCAGCATGCCGTAACCGCCGGCACCGTGCACTTCCTTGACCACCAGATCTTTGAGGTTGGCCATCACGTAAGCCATTTCGTCAGGGTTGCGGCACATGTGCGTGGGCACATTGTTCAAAATCGGCTTTTCACCCAGATAAAACTCGATCATCTTGGGCACATACGGATAAATTGACTTGTCGTCTGCCACACCGGTTCCCACCGCATTGCAGATGGTGACATTCCCGGCACGATAGGCATCCATCAACCCGTGACAGCCCAAGGTCGAATCGGCCCGGAAGGTTTTGGGGTCCAGAAAGTCGTCGTCCAGCCGTCGGTTGATGACGTCGACCCGCTTCGGCCCGCGTGTGGTGCGCATAAACACAAAGTCGTCCTTGACGAACAGGTCTTTGCCTTCCACCAGCTCCACACCCATTTGCTGCGCCAGAAACGCGTGCTCGTAATAAGCGCTGTTGTACATGCCAGGCGTCAGCACCACCACGGTGGGCTCGGCTGCCGTTGGCGGGCTAGCCTCCCGCAGGGTTTCGAGCAGCAAGTCGGGGTAATGGGCCACCGGCTCCACACGATGCAGCGAGAACAAATCAGGGAACAGCCGCATCATCATCTTGCGGTTTTCCAGCATGTAGCTCACGCCGCTGGGCACCCGCAGGTTGTCTTCCAGCACAAAATACTCGCCCTCGCCTTGCGCGTTGGGTGCGCGCACCATGTCAATGCCTGAGATGGCGGAATAAATATTGTTGGTGACGTGTACGCCAACCATTTCGGGGCGGAACTGCACATTGTTCCGCAGCTGCTCGGCCGGCACAACACCCGCCTTGATGATGTCCTGATCGTGGTACACGTCATGAATAAAGCGGTTCAGCGCAGTGACGCGTTGCACCAGGCCTTTTTCCATCACGGACCACTCATGTGCCGGAATGACCCGCGGTATCAGGTCGAACGGGATGAGACGCTCAGTGCCAGAGCCATCTTCGTCCTTGTCGCCATAGACAGCAAAAGTGATGCCGACGCGCCGAAAAATCAGTTCGGTTTCTTCGCGCTTTTTGGCCATCGTGTCGCCTGGCTGGCGAGCGAGCCATTCGTCGTAAATCTTGTAATGGTCGCGAATTTGTGCGCCCTTAGAGAAAAACTCGTAGGGCAATTGCGTATACATCTCATCGAATTTTTTCGTGCTCATAAATCTCCTCACTTCTTCTATTTACAGCATAACCGATTTGCATCAAGCAAGGTTTAAGCCAACTTTTCACCAGCCCTTTTAAAAGCCCTGATGGTGCCAGTACCGGGCGCCCAGCACCCGCTGGCAGGTTGTCAATTCCGGCTGGTCTGACCGCCAGCTTTCTGCACCGCAGCGGGCGGAAATTTGCACCTGAATATGCCGTTCGAGGTATCGATCCATGACCAATGCCACCGGATGCCCAAAGCGGTTTCGATAACCAGCCTGCACCAGCGCAATATGGGGCTTTACGGCGTCCAGAAATTCCGGGCTGCTTGACGTCTTGCTGCCGTGGTGGGGCACCAGCAACACGTCAGATTCAAGCCGGATCAGCCCAAGCGCTGCGGCTTGTGCCAGCCGCTTTTCCTGCGCGGCTTCGACGTCACCCGTCAACAAGGCGGCACGGCCTGACCGGCTCACAACGCGCAGCACGCACGAGAGCGTATTGGGCCTGGGCAAACGCTCACCCGCCTGGGAGTAATCCCCTGCAGCAGGATGCAGCACCTCAAACGCCACGCCATCCCAGACCCAATGCTGGCCTGCCAGACATCGCTGAACGGGCCGAAGCTGCTCAATCTCGTGGCCCGCCTCAAGTGAGCTGATGAGCGCTGCCTGCGGCTGCATGGCCAGTACTGCAGCTGCGCCACCTACATGATCGGTATCTCGATGGCTAAGCACAACCGTGTCGAGCGTCACACCGATGGCGCGCAAAAGCGGTACCAGCACGCGGCTGCCGGCATCGCTTTCAAGCGAGAAACGCGGCCCGGCGTCATACAACAGGGCGTGGGACGCCGTGCGCAGGATCACGGCGTTGCCTTGACCAATGTCTGCCGCGAGCAATTCAAACTCACCATCCGGCACGCCCAAAGGCTGCCACAGCAAAAACGGGCACAACAGCGGCAGTCCCAGCGCACGCAAGCCAAGCGGCCATGGCACCACCAGCAAAAGGCCCCCAGCTATCGCAGACGCCGCCGCCCACCAGGGTGGCTGGGGGATGGCCACCACGGCAAAAGGCAGCGCCGCAAAATGCTGCAGGCTCCACGAAAGCGCGTCGATGGCCGACACCGCCAGCGCCAGCAATGCTGGCCAGACCAGCGCCAAAGCGGCACCCAGCATGGCCAGTGGCGTCACCACCAGCGTCACCCAGGGAATGGCCACCGCGTTCGCCAGCAGGCCGACTACTGACGCCTGTCCAAAGAGGATCAACGTGAGCGGCGCCAGGCCGAGTGTGATGATCCATTGCTCGCGCAGTATGGATACAAACTTCTGCCAATTTTTGATATAAAAACTGCCATCAGCCCCCGTGCTACCTTTATTTAAAGCTCCATTTTCTGTAGCAAACAACAAGCCCACCGCGACAAAACTCAACCAGAACCCGGCCTGCAGCAATGCCCAGGGATCGATCGCCACAACGACCGCACAGGCCAACATCCACACCAGCGGCCACGGCCAGCGCTTGCCCAAGAAGCGCAGCAGCCCAACCGTTGCCAGCATCCAGATGGTGCGCTGCGACGGCACGCCCCAACCGCTGAAAACCGCATAGGCCGCTGCCAGCAACAAGCCCCCGGCCAGCCCGGCCGTGGGCGCAGGCAGTGCCAGGCAAAGCCGCCCGCTCTGGCGCCAAAGCCAGCCAGTAACGAGCGCCGCGAGCCAGGCGAACATCGTCACATGCAAACCCGATATGCTCATTAAATGGGCAACTCCAGTGGCTCGAAAGACGTCCCAATCGGCCCTGTCAATCGCGTTTTGATCTCCCAGCACGAGGGCCGAGATAATGCCCGCTGCTCGACGGTCACTCACCTGCCCGTCAATGGCCGCCTTGACAGCCTGGCGGGCACGTTCGACCGGGTGGCGCCAGGATCTCTCGAGAAGTTTGGCAGGAATATCCCTCGCGCCATCGCGCACGTAACCTGTAGCCTGAAGGCCTTGCTCCCACAGCCACAACTCATAGTCAAAACCAGAGGGGTTGACATTGCCGTGCGGCGCCTTGAGCCGGGCCGTCAGTTGCCAGCGGTCACCTGCTCGCACATCGGCCAGCTGGTGGAGCGGCCCACCAGCCGAGTCGACATCCACGTCAACCGTCCGGTTGACGTACCAGCCCAGATAAACCACGGGTGGCAGTTCAATAGCCGCGCCGTCCAGCGTGGCGCTCTCCACCGCAAAGCGAAATCG
>JAHEBY010000285.1 GCA_024642025.1 Comamonadaceae bacterium
CGGCATTTTTGGCAGCAAAGCGCTGGGCGGCCTGGGTGGCGTGAGTTTTACCGCACAACTGGTTGGCACCACCATCGGCGTGGCGTGGGCGTTTGCCAGTGGCTTTGCCGTGTACGGTTTGCTCAAAGCGACAATGGGCCTGCGCCTGAGCCCCGAGGAAGAGTTTGAGGGCGCGGACCTGTCGATTCACCGCATTGGCGCTACGCCGGAGCGGGAAGTGAACTGGTAGGGCGCTCACTCATAGTGGGTCCACATTCGCAACACACGGACGACCCCTTCCTTGGTGAAAACCTCATACACCATGCGGTGCTGAATATTGATGCGGCGCGAATAGGCGCCGGCCAAGTCCCCGACCAACCTCTCATAGGGTGGCGGATTTTGTAGCGGATTGGTCGCGAGAATCACAAGTAGCTCTTGCGCTTTTGGCTTTAGCCCGCTGGCGGCAAGCTTCTTTGCGTCTTTGAGCGCCTGCTTTGCAAAAACAATCTCCCAACTCACCATTTCAGCGCCTTCGCGCTCTTTGCTAACGGCTCTGCCATACCGGCTTTAATGGATTCGCGCATACCTGGCACCGCAAGCAGGTACAAGGTTTCTTGTATGGCACTCCAGTCTTCAGCCGACAGCAAAACAGCACTTGTTCGCTTTCCTGAAATGATGATGGGCTCATGAGACTGCGCAGTCTCATCAATGATTCGGTATAGATTCGCGCGAGCTTCGCTAGCAGTAAGTGCATGCATTTCGTTTCCTCTCGTAGTTGACCTGAATGGTACGTAGTTTCGTACGTGTTGTCAATGCACAAATGCAGCCGAAGACCGAGGACTAACGTTGGCGCTGCCCTGCACGAAACCCGCGCCGTGAAGGGGCAACCTGCGGATGCGCGTCCGCGACGAGCAACGGGTTATGCAGCGCCGTTTCGCCTAGTAGATGGAATTGCATATATGCCGTACTCATATCGCTCGCTGCGGACCTAGAGGTGCTTGATTGCGACACGGATAAGGTCCAATGTACGTCTGACGCCCGCCGGATCGTTGTAGCGAACCTCGATCCACGGCGAGCGAATAGCGCGTGCGGGATGATGAACCGAGCCCTCTGGGTGCTTTAGTTCCATGGCGTGGATGACTTTTTTGGTTAGGCGTAGGTCGATTTCAGTGTCATTGTGAAAATGTGCGAACTCTCTGCCACCGTAGAAAAGTGCAGTGCCACCCGCAACCGGAGACGCCTGGACCGTTACGCCTTCAATGTCTTTCAATTCTTCAAGCAGACTGTCTTTGAGGTTTGCCATTGGGGTGTTTCCGGTAACTCTGAATTCATGGCCGGTGGCGTCACTAAGGCTGCGGATTGCGCTGCCTAACGCGCAAGCTCAGGGCCGCGAAGCCGGCTTGCCGGCGAAGCGTCCCACTGGAGTGATGGGATGGACTCCCCCGTCTTTTTGCGCAAAAGTTGCGTACTGGTCTTCATTGGCGTGGCGATCAGGTTCTTAAACAAAGGAGTCCGACATGAATGCTACTACCGTTGCCGTCGATCTTGCAAAGTCTGTTTTTCAACTTGCTGTTGCCGATGAACACTGGCGTGTGGTGGAAACCCAGCGCCTGACCCGCACCCAGTTCGAGCGCTGGTTTGTCAATCGAGATGTGAATCTGGTCATCATGGAAGCCTGCGGTTCAGCCCACCACTGGGCGCGCTGGCTCAATGGCCTGGGTATCGAGGTCCGGTTGCTACCCGCCCAGTACGTACGCGCCTACGTCAAACGCAACAAGACCGATGCCGCTGATGCCGCCGCCTTGCTGGAAGCGGCCCGTTCCTCCGATATGCGCCCGGTACGGGTGAAGTCGGTGGAGCAACAAGCGCTGCAGGGCATGCACCGTATCCGCTCCTTGTGGATGGGTACCCGTACTTCCCGCATCAATGCCTTGCGCGGCTTCTGCCGGGAGTTTGGCATTGCCATTCCTGTCGGGGCTCGCACCGGCATTGAGACGATCAGCCGGGTGCTGGCTGACCCCGGCACGGCCGTGCCCGATCTGATACGGGGCACGGCCAGGTTGTTGATTGAAGAGATTCGCTTGTTGGAGGCCCGCATTGCGCAACTGGAGCGCGAGCTTGCTGCTATCGCCCGGCTCAACCCAGCCTGCACCACGCTACTGTCGATTCCTGGCATTGGCTTGCTCACCGCCACAGCCTTGGTGGCTGCCACCTCGGGCGATGTGAGTCACTTCAAGGATGCGCGCCACTTCTCCAGCTGGTTTGGCTTGACGCCCAAGGAGTACAGCTCGGGCAATAGCCGCTACCTGGGGCGCATCTCCAAGCGTGGGGACCGGTACTTGCGCATGCTGCTGACGCATGGAGCCCGCAGTGTGCTGCGAGCGTCCAAGGTGGCTGAGGGTGCAGGAAAGGAAGTGTGTGGCGTACGCCGCTGGGCACTGGATGTGCAGGCTAGAGGCAACCACAACAAGGCGGCGTGTGCGCTGGCCAATAAGCTGGCGCGGATTTGCTATGCCACGCTGCGGGACAAAGAGCCGTTTGGTGAAGAAACCGTGCGGCTGAACAAGAAGGTTAACAGGGAGAGTTTTGCGATGCCTGCTTGAATGCCAACATCCAAAACAGCCGTTATCAAAAGAAACTGAACACCCATCCAATATTGCGACGAGATTGATCGACCATCATGGCCAACCGGGTTCACCCCACACCGATAGACGCCGATAACTCTTCCGGCTCCACGAACTCACGTTCAGCAGCCGTTCGTAGCGACTGGCGCATCGGTGACGCAGATTCCATGTCGGCACGGGACATTGACGATCCCACCTCAGATGCCGGATATACGACTGCAGGCGCTTCCCAAACAGCCATCACATCGATCAGTTTCTTGCGCTTGTGGGGGAGTCCATATACGAAGGGTTAGGCCGCACTGCGCGGCGGCTAGCGTTTGACAGTAATGACATGCGCTTGAATTTTTCCGTCGACGGCTACGTTGCCGAACCGCTTCGCGATTGCTAGCGCTGCGGCATCAGTCGCCTCCAGCAACCGCGACGGATCTCGCGTCTCGATTTCGCTTCGGAGTACAGTTCCCTGGCAGTACGCAATCGCAGGGATGCTGGGCGATACGGCTTGGCTTCTCGCGGCCAGCGTGACGAAGGTTGGTCGGCCGGTGAAGCCGCCATCGATTAAGTGAGCTGAGATCGCGTCGATGTTGTAGTACCCATGAGGAACGCGAGCCATGAAGCGGGGCGGGTCTGCGGGGAACATTTCCCGTAGCACCGTGGTGACAATGTCAGCGAACTCGTTCTGTTCGATCGTGTCCCAAACGTTGAAGATAAAGGTTCCTCCAGACCTCAGGACACGCTTGGCCTCGGAAAATGCTTTAGCCTTGTCCGGAAAGAACATGGCCCCGAACTGGCAGACGACCAGGTCAAACTCTTCGTCCGGAAACGGCAACTGCATCGCATCCGCCTGGCGCCACTCCACGGGTCGACTTGTACCCACCTCTGTAGCGCGATCCAGCATGGCCTGATTCAAGTCCGTCGCGACGATCTGAACGTCTGGCGCCAGGGAATCCGCCATTCGGCGAGTGACGACTCCTGTTCCGGCGGCGATTTCCAACACGCGCGACGGTTGGAGTGCCACGACACGTGCGGCGAGGTCAATAGCGTATGGCTCAAAAATCAGCGGAACCATGTACTGGTCGTACAACTGCGGAATTGAGCCGGCGAAGAGTCGATCTGAATCGCTTGCAACCATGGTGTCCCCGAGCGTGTATCTGTGCGGCCTAACATAATGTAGACGGCAAAGACCGGTTGATACATCCGGCGCTTGACGATACATCTTTCTGAGGAAAACATTGCGCCACGCTTGCCTGCTGGGTTGCAAGACTATACACTGGATATAAAAACAGGTATAAATTTTCCATGAAACCCGGCACTCCTTTGTTGCGGTCAACCCGCTTGCTCGATCAGGTGAGCGAGCGGATTCGATACATGCACTATAGCCTCAAGACCGAAAAGGCTTACCTGTATTGGGTGCGGTTTTTTATCCGCTGGAGCGCCACCCAGCCGGGTGGCATGCGCCGTCCGCGTGACATGGGTGTGGCAGATTTAAGCGGAATATGCACTGGCTGCCCCCGTTGAGGGGTCGTTGCAGATCACCCGCCTACAAGGCTTAGACGGATTGTCTCAGCG
>JAHEBY010000286.1:0-2902 GCA_024642025.1 Comamonadaceae bacterium
TGATCCCGTAGCACTGACCTTTGTGATGCTGCTGATTTTCATCGTCGCTGGCATGTTCATGGAAACCACGCCCAACATCGTCATCCTGGCGCCGCTCCTATACCCAGTGGCCAAGGAAATCGGCATGGACCAGATTCATTTCTGCGTGTTCATGATTACTTCGCTGGGTCTGGGATTCATCACGCCGCCAATGGGCTTGAACCTCTTTGTGATGGCCGGCCTGACCGGCACACCCATCATGGCCATTGCCAGGCGGGCCATTCCGTTTGTCATCACCATGGTCGGCGTCTCGATTCTGGTCGGTTTTGTGCCGGGCCTGTCACTCTGGCTGCATCAATAGCAGCTACTGAGGCGCGGGGCCAGTAGATTCCCGAACGACCAGGGCAACATTGACTTCGGTCGCGTTGTGTACTGAATCACCAGCGATTTTGCTGATCAGTCGATCGGCCACGCTGTGCCACATTTGCTGGGTGGGAACATGCAGTGTGGTCAACGCCGGATGGAAATGCCGTGCCATTTCCAGATCGTCAAAGCCGACCACGGAGAGCGCTTGTGGAATCTGCAAGCCCATGGCGTGGGCTTCGAGCAGAGCCCCCAGGGCCAGCACGTCGTTGCCGCACACAATGGCAGTCGGCGCCGGACTTTCTGCCATCAGGGCTCTCAACCCCTCGCGGGCCGCGCTGAGGCCATAGGGGCGCTCCACAACGTATTGGGATGGCACGGCAACTCCTGCCGAAGCCAGAGCCTGGCGAAATCCGGCGACTCGGGCCGTGGCGCGATCGTTATTGCGTGTGATGCCCGCCAACATGGCCAGGCGCCGGTGACCCAGGTCCAACAGGTAACGAACCGCCTGCCCGATGGCGCGCGCGTTATCAAAACCCACGCCAATCATCCCTGCTGGAACCGGAAAAGTCATGGCGTGAACGGTGGGCAATTCCCGCTGGCGCAGGAACTGCAGCAAATCCGGGCTCTGGCCGGTGCCGCACAATGCGAGACCATCCGCACCCCGCATCACCAAATTCATGGCCTGGCGGGCCTCAACGGCGGCGTCGTAGCCGCTCGTGGCAATCAGAAGTTGCAGGCCCGCATCTGAAAGCCGCTGCTGCAGTGCATCGATCGCCTGAGCAAAGATCGCGTTGTCAACCGTTGGGAAGATCGCGCCCACAGTTCCAGAGCGTTGCAGTTTCAACGCGCGGGCCCCGGCATGGGGAACGTAGCCAAGCCGCATGACCGTGCGCAACACACGCTCGCGCATCGGTGCACGGACGGAGTCCGGATTGTTCAGGGCGCGCGAAACCGTTGCAGTTGACACACCAGCGGCTCGCGCAACATCCGCGATGTTGGGAAGCGAAAGATTGTTGTTCTTCATACCCGCAATGTAAGCGGTTTCCCGCTTGTTGAGCGCTACCCTGATTTCTATAAAGCCTCGAATTCCTCTTCCGCAACATCTTGACGCCGGGCCGACGCGCTCCCCATAATGGCTTGAAATAAAATCGATTACAACCGAGTACCTGATTATGAAAAAGATCGCAACGGATGCGTTTTGGATGCCGTTCACGCCGAACCGCCAATTCAAGGCTTCCCCACGCATGGTGTCGTCAGCTCAAGGCCTTTCATACCGCACAGAAGACGGCCGCGAAGTGTTGGACGGAACTTCGGGCCTTTGGTGTGTGGGCGCTGGGCATCGTCATCCGAAGATTTCGGAGGCCATGAAGCGTCAGATCGATACGCTCGATTTCGCCTCGAACTTTCAGGTGGGACACCCGGGTGCTTTCGCGTTGGCAGAGCGTATTGCTGATCTGGCCCCACCCGGTCTGGACCGGGTTTTTCTGGTGAATAGCGGTTCTGAGGCCTGTGACACCGCCATGAAAATTGCTTTGGCGTACGCGCGTGCGAAAGGCGAAGGTCAGCGCACCGTGTTTGTCGGGCGTGAGCGGGGCTTTCACGGGGTCGGGTTTGGTGGCATTTCAGTGGGTGGCATGGTGAACAACCGTCGGGCGTTCGGCACAGCGCTTTTGCGCTCTGACCATCTTCGCGCCACGTGGGACCCATCAACCCAGGCGTTTGCGCGCGGCCAGCCAGTCACCGGCGCTGACATGGCTGACGAGCTGGAGCATCGCATCATCGCCCTGCACGACGCATCAAACATCGCTGCAGTTGTCGTCGAACCCTTTGCCGGCTCAACAGGCGTGCTGGTGCCGCCGGTGGGCTATTTGGAGCGCCTGCGCGAGATCTGCGACCGTCACAAGCTTTTGCTCATTTTTGACGAGGTCATTACCGGTTTTGGCCGCTTGGGCGCCATGTTTGCGGCGCAGGCACTCAATGTCGTTCCCGACATGATATTTTTCGCCAAAACCGTAACCAACGGTGCGGCCCCTTTGGGTGGCGTGATCGTGAGTCGGCAAATTCACGATGCCCTCATGCACGGCCCGGCACATCTGTCAGAACTGATGCATGGCTACACCTACTCGGGCCATCCGCTTGCCTGTGCAGCGGCACTGGCCATGATTGATGTGCTGGAAACCGAAGACCTGCCGGGGCGGGTGCGCAGCCTTGCCCCCCATTTCGAGAATGCCGTGCACTCGCTTGCCGACGCGCCAGGCGTTGTGAGCATTCGCAACATGGGACTGGCGGCTGGCATTGAGCTGGCGCCGATACCGGGCGCTGTAGGTCAGCGGGGCGCGAAGGCTCAGGCTGCAGCATTTGACCGCGGGCTGCTCACCCGTTCGCCGGGCGACGCGCTCGTGCTGGCGCCTCCATTCATCTGCGAACCCGCAGACATTGACCGAATGGCCGAGCTGATGCGTCTGGCCATAACGGACGCGATGGGTGTGTCAGGCGGAGGCGATTCATTGGGGTAGATGGTAAAGCTGACGCGATAAGGCTCTGGGCGCCCAACTAG
>JAHEBY010000286.1:2912-4157 GCA_024642025.1 Comamonadaceae bacterium
CCCAACTAGCGGTTTCGCCGAAGAATGAGGATGCGCGCCCGCCATGCAAGTTTCACCAGTGCGTAGCTTGCCAGTGAGCCACCTATCGCAAACAGTCCCATGCCCAGGAGTGTTGGGCCGCCCAGAGAGGCCAGCCACGCCAGCGTGCCCTGGCCCGCGACAATAGGTGCCGTTGTGCCGAGCAGGGTGCTCCCGCACTGATACGCCAGCCAGAGCCAGAATCCGATGGTGAGCGGGTTGGTAATCAGTGTGATGGAGGCGGCAGCCAGCACATTGCCGCGCCACCAAATACAGTGCGCGGTTGCAATGAATACCTGGGCTACCGGTATCGCGAAAGCCCAGAAAGTCCCAATGGCAATGCCGCGAGCAACTGATTCGTGCTGCAGCCGCCACAGCTTGGGATCCAGCAGCCGGTAGGCAAATGGCTTGAGCCAGGGGTGCGACACAATGACTTCGCGCCGGGGCAGCGAGTCACGCAGCCGGTCCGTCCAGTGCAGTTTTTGCGGCAGGGCGCCGCTTGGGGCGTGTATGCGAGGTTCTTCAGCCATGCGCAATTGTCGCCACGCGTGTTGTGCCGTGAAATCAATACGACAGTATTCACTTAGACAGAATCCGGTTTTCACACCAATTTGGCGTCAAATTGAATGTTAGCCCCCGTCCGATATGCGCCGATAGCTATAAGAAATGTAGTGTGGCCCGACACGAAAAAAGCGGGTACTCGTTTCGCGAGAACCCGCCCGTGTGGAGCCTGCCTCCGTGGCGCTAAAACGCCACGTCGCGCAGTGCAGAAGCTTATTGATGTGAAAGCGCGTCGTCAGCGCCGCGACCTTGGCGGACATGGCCTGGCGCATCGTCAGCACCGCGACCCTGACGATGTGCTTCACCGGTTGACGAGATGTGCTCGGCGGATTCCCCTCGACGGTCGCCTCGCGATTGCGAATCGGATGAAGACTGACCGCCGGACGAGGTGCTGCTTCCAGACGAGCTGCTTCCAGACGAGCTGCTGCCGGAAGAGCTGCTGCCGGAAGAGCTGCTGCCGGAAGAGCTGCTGCCCGACGAGCTGCTGCCGCTGCCGCCGCGGCCGCTGTCACCACCGCCGCTTCCACTGTTGCCGCCCCGCGCCAGAGCCGAGCTTGCGGCCAGGCCAAGGGCGGCCATGATGACGACTGCCAGTGTGTTTTGCTTGAAGTTTTTCATGAAGTTTCTCCTGAAAGTTAACGAACGAGACTTGAAAACCCGGCATCT
>JAHEBY010000016.1 GCA_024642025.1 Comamonadaceae bacterium
CAGCGTCGAGCGCGAAATCACCTGGACCGAGCCCGCCGTCAAGGGCGACACCTCCGGCAAGGTCTTGAAGCCTGCCAAAATCGCCACCGGCTTCGAAATCGGCGTGCCTATTTTTGTGGCTCAAGGCGACAAGGTTGAAATCGACACCCGCACGGGCGAGTACCGCAAGCGCGTCTGATGCAGACAGCGTCCACCGATCAAAAAGGCTTCTACGGAAGCCTTTTTTTATCTGCTCAACTATGGTCGATTGTTTGACCATTGCGGCGATCTGAGCCTGTACCGCGTTGTCGTGCCCTACCAGCAAATGACCACCCTGCTCGTAGCCAACGAATTTGGCGTTTCTGATTTTCGATGCCGTGTAGTCCGCAGCGGCGTAGGTGCCGAAACCGTCGTCTTTCGCACTCACCACCAACGTCGGGGCAGTGATGGACTCCAGAGCGTACGACCGCAGGCTTTTGCCAAGCCGCGTGTCGTCAATCAGTCCAGCGGCGCGTTCAGACACAGGCAGAATTCGGTCCGCCAGGTCGTTCACACGGGAGCGCTCTGCCGCGCTAGCCGCGGCCACCAGCTCTGGTGGCGTCGCCAGCACGTGGCGAATGACCTGCTCGCGCAGGCCGTGCAACCCGGCCCAGAACAGAAAGTCCGAGCCAAGTAGACGCAACAGAACGGCGTCCTTGTTGTCAGACACCCGCGGCGCCGAATCCGCCACATTGCCCGGTTTGTAGGCGATCGGCACAATCAGTACGAGTGCGCTGACCCGTTCCGGGTGCCGAATGGCAGTTTGCATGGCAGAAGGCCCCCCAGCTGAAACGCCCATGACCGCCGCCCTGGGAATGCCCAGCGTATCGAGCAAGCACACATGAGCGTCAGCCTGCGCCTCCGGCGATGCGTCAGCCGGCCGTGGTGTCCGCAAATAGCCGAAGCGGGACACGGCAATGACGCGTATCCCTTTGTCAGCCAGCGGGCGCGCCCAAGCCATACCTTGGTCAAAACCGCCACCGCTTCCATGAACCACCAAGAGCGGCGTACCAACTCCGGTGTCGGCATATTCGATCACACCACATCGGGTTTGCGCCAGCACGCTGCCCTGTTCAGATCGTGCTCGAGCCACTGCCAAATCCGTCCGAAATTGCCAACCAACCCACAAACTCGCCAGTACAGCAAGCAGGGCACTCAAGCCAAGAATCATATTTTTCAATGGGGGGCACCGGCCAGAAAAGGCTTTCAAAACAATTGGCCCCACTTTAGAAGCACCCCTGCTGCTGATATTGATATGGATCAGGCGGCAGACGCCTCCAGGCGTTGAAGCATGACATTCGTCAAACGGTAAATTGATATTTGCAGGAGGATGACACTCCTTGCAGGCTCTCAAAACCCAGATACTATCTTTGGCATGAACGATTCATTTAAAGAGTCGACAGAGACAGAAAGTGGTCCTCCAAACCAGCTTGAGCCAACGCAGCCGTCCAACCTCGCACTGCGGCGCGTCGCGATTGACACCTACCGCGAAAACGTGGCTTATCTGCACCGGGATTGCGCGGTGTATCGGGCCGAAGGCTTTCAGGCCTTGTCAAAGATCGAAATTCGCGCCAACGGACGGCGGATCCTGGCCACGTTGAACGTCGTTGATGACGTTGCCATTGTGGGTTGCGATGAGCTTGGGCTGTCGGAAGACGCGTTTGTGCTGCTTGACCTGCAACAGGGGCACACGGTCACGGTTTCGCAGGCCGAGCCGCCTGCATCCATTGGGCCGCTGCGTAGCAAACTGGCGGGCGAGCGGCTGGGCCGGGACGACTTTCACGCCATCATTCGCGATATCGCTCAGCGGCGGTATTCCAAGATTGAGCTCACGGCTTTTCTGGTTGCCACCAACCGGGACGAGCTGGACCGTGAGGAGGTCTACTTTCTGACGGACGCCATGGTCGCCAGCGGACGCAAGCTGGATTGGCAGGAGCCTCTAGTGGTGGACAAGCACTGCATTGGCGGCATTCCCGGCAACCGCACCTCCATGCTGGTGGTGCCCATTGTTGCGGCGCATGGCCTGCTCTGCCCCAAGACATCGTCGCGGGCCATCACGTCACCAGCGGGCACCGCCGATACGATGGAGGTGCTGGCGAATGTCGAGTTGCCGTTTGACAAGCTGGCCGAAATTGTGCGTGACCATCGCGGGTGTCTTGCCTGGGGTGGGAGTGCCAGCCTGTCCCCGGCCGACGATGTGCTGATTTCTGTAGAGCGCCCGCTGGCCATGGACTCGCCCGGACAGATGGTCGCATCCATCCTGTCCAAGAAGATTGCTGCGGGTTCGACCCACCTGGTGCTTGACATTCCCATCGGGCCCACCGCCAAGATTCGGTCCATGCCGGACGCGCAGCGGCTGCGTCGCCTGTTTGAATACGTGGCCGGACGCATGCACTTGTCGCTCGACGTGGTGATTACGGACGGGCGTCAACCTGTTGGCAACGGCATCGGTCCCATGCTGGAGGCTCGGGACGTGATGCGGGTGCTGCAAAACGACCCCAAGGCGCCAGACGATTTGCGGCAGAAATCGCTGCGCCTCGCAGGCCGGCTCATTGAATGCAACCCCGATATCCGGGGTGGTGATGGCTATGCGATTGCCAGGGACATTCTTGAGTCGGGCCGCGCGCTGGCCAAGATGAACGACATCATCGCGGCGCAGGGTCAAAAAACGTTTGATCACCACCACCCCGCGCTTGGACCGCTCAGCTTCGAAATTGCCGCAGACGTGTCTGGCGTGGTGACGGGTATCGACAACCTGCAAATCGCCCGGATTGCGGGCCTTGCTGGCGCGCCCAAGGTGGTCGGCGCTGGCGTCGACCTTTTCCACAAGCTGGGCGACACCGTCGCCGCGGGCGATGTTTTGTACCGCGTGCACGCCAACTACCCAGCAGATCTCGAATTCTCCCGGCAGGCGTGCGCCCGGTCCAGCGGGTACGGCATTGGCAGCGTAGACAACGTGCCTCACGTCTTCGTTGAGTTCTAGGGCCATGCTGCTGTTTTTCGAAAACGAAGCACGCATGGCGCAGCGTATTGCCCAAGCGGCCGGTCAGCCCTGCAGCCAGGTGCATTGCCACCAGTTTCCGGACGGTGAAATCCGGCTGCAGCTGCCCGCCGACTTGCCTGCCCAAGTAACGATCCTGCGCACCCTGAATAGGCCGAACGCGAAGCTGGTGGAACTGCTGTTGGCCGCGCAAACCGCCCGCACTTTGGGGGCCCGACACTTGACCCTGGTCGCTCCCTACCTGGCCTATATGCGGCAGGACATCGCGTTCCACGCGGGAGAAGCAATCAGCCAGCGCGTGATTGGAGACTTTCTGGCGACTTTGTTTGACGCCATCGTAACCGTCGACCCGCATCTGCACCGTGTAGCCTCCTTGCGGGAAGCTGTGCCAGTGGCCAATGCCATCACGCTCAGCGGCGCGCCAGCACTTTCAGACTGGATTGTCAGCCGACGAAAGCAGCCCGTTTTGCTGGGCCCTGACGAAGAGTCCGCGCAATGGGTGGCCTGCGCCGCCGCGCGCCATGAACTTGAACACGCGGTATGTCATAAGGTGCGGCAGGGAGATCGCGCGGTTGACGTCAAGCTGCCAAAAACCGAGTTTTCCGACCGTGAGGTGGTGTTGCTCGACGATGTTGCCAGCACGGGCACGACGGTCGCGCAGGCCGCACGACTGCTACTCGCAGCGGGAGCATCCAGAGTTGACGTTGCCGTCACCCATGCTCTTTTGGATGATCACGCGATGCTGGCGCTCCACCAGGCCGGTGTGGGTGAAGTGTGGAGCACCGACTGCATCGAACACCCCAGCAACGCCGTCAGCATGGCGCCTGCCATTGCCGATGCCATCCGATCCTTGCAGGCAAATTTGCACGGCAAGTAGAGTGAATATAAGTAAAGAACCCCTAAATTTGTCGCCAAAACGGTATGGGGCGACAATAAACTCGTGTGAAACCCAGAAGATTGGAGAATCAAAATGGAAGAAATGACTGCAGACCACAAGGAAAAGCTGGTGAGCGATTTGCGTACCGTGATCTCGGATGCGGAAGAGGTGTTGCGCATGACGGCAGACGAAGTGGGCGAAACCGCCACGAGCCTGCGGGCCCGGATTCAGACCCGGATGGATCAGGCCAAAGTGGATCTCAAGCGGGCTCAGCACGCCGTAGTGGTCAAGGCTAAGGCCGCTGGCATCGCCACGGATGAATTCGTACACGACAAGCCATGGCAATCGATTGGCATTGCCGCGGGTGTTGGCCTGGTGATTGGCCTGCTGATCGGCCGGCGCTGATTGGCCGAACCACATTAAAGCCACAGGGCAGGTGAACGTTTGAAGGGTGGCGGCCTGTTTGACTCTCTCCGGCAGTTGCTGGATACCGGCCTGGAAATCGGGCAGGTCCGGCTGCGATTACTGGGTACCGAAGTCGAGCTGGAAAAGCGGCGCCTGATCGACGGCTTGCTGATCGGCGCTATCGCAATGATGATGTTATGCATTGGAATCACGCTTTTGTGCGGCTTCATCATTCTGCTGTTCTGGGACGGTTATCGGCTACCCGCAGTGGGCGTCCTGGCGCTGCTCTTTCTGGCTGGCGCCGGCCTTTTAATCCGCGTCACACGTCAACGAATGCGAAGCGGCAAGAATATGTTCAGCGCCAGTCTGGGTGAGATTGCCAGCGACCGCTCGGCACTGCAGGGCACGGCAAAGCACCACACAGAATGACCCGCGACGATGTATTTGTCCGCCAGCAAGCCCTGCTGGCCAGAAGCGATCAACTGCGGACGAATTTGGCCACGCATTCGCAGGTGTTGCAAAAGCCCCTTGCCGCTGTTGACGCTACGCGAAACAGCCTGCACTGGCTGCGCCAGCACCCCGAATGGCCCATTGGCGCCGCAGTCGCGCTTGTTGTAGCCCGCCCACGCCGGATTTTGACGTGGAGCCAGAGGGTGTGGCTGGGCTGGCGCCTGTTCAAGCGGGCCAAAAAATGGATCGACGCACAATAAGACCATGGAAAACACCCAAAACCTGAACGAAAACCGCCTGGCCGATGCCTGGGCGGAATTGCAGAATCACACCGAGCAGGGTCACACCCTGGAGGCCGACGCCTACCGGCTGGCTTTTTCAGACCCCGAGTTCCTGTTGCGGCGCGAAACGCGTGGCATCCGGATTCAGCTGGAAATGCTTAAACCCGATCTCGATCAGGCCGAACAAGGCATTGAAAACACCATCGTGGTATTCGGCAGTGCCCGCTTCGCAGCACCTGAAGACGCGAAAGCGGCCTTGAAGCAAGCCGAAGTGGGCCAGGAGCCGAATGCGCTGGCACAGGCACAGCGGATGATGCGCAATGCCCGTTATTACGATCAGGCGAGGCTGTTTGCCCGGCTGGTCGCTACACACAGTGCCCATCGGCGGCCACACGAGCGGCTTTTTATCTGCACCGGTGGTGGCCCCGGCATCATGGAAGCGGCCAACCGGGGCGCCCACGAAATGGGTGCGCCAACGGTGGGTTTGAATATCGCGTTGCCACATGAACAAAGCGCTAACCCGTATGTGACGCCAAACCTGAGCTTCAAGTTTCACTATTTCGCACTGCGCAAAATGCATTTCATGATGCGTGCCAAAGCACTGGTGGCCTTCCCGGGTGGGTTTGGCACGCTAGATGAACTGTTTGAAGTCATCACGCTGGTGCAGACCAAAAAGGCCAAGCCCGTGCCCATTGTCTTGTTTGGCACTGACTACTGGAAGAAGCTGCTCAACCTTGATGTGTTGATTGAAGAAGGCACCATTTCCCCCGAAGACGTGGAGTTGTTCACCTACGTGGACGAACCAGAGGCCGCGTGGGAAGCCATCAAGCAGTTCTACCGGCTTTAAGTTCTGACGTTTTAATGCCCGGAAGCTTTTCCGTGCGGCGCCGCCTGCGGGCGTAACAGCCACGCGGGACGGGCACCAGCCCCTACGACTGCCCCAACAGTCCAGAACACCACCGAAACCCCTACCACCGCACCCACGGTGCCAAACAGCATAGGCATCAGCACGCTGGATGCGTTGATGGCCATCAGCCGCAGGCCCAGCGCCTCACCATGCCGCGCCGCTGGTGTGATCTGGTGCAAGGTGCTCATGATCATGGGTTGTACCGAACCCAGAGCCAACCCAAGGATCACCGAACACGCGCCCATGGCCAGTGGCGACTCCATGAACGGGTACACGGCAAACATGATGGCTGTCAGAACCATGGCGGCAGTCACCACCACATATTCGTGCAACTTTGCCGCAAACAGGGGCATCGCCACCCGCACCACCGCAGCGGCAATGGCAAAGGCACCCAGAATGGAACCAATAACCGAGGCACTCAAGCCACGTTCGTGCCCGATCACCGGCACCACAAAGGTATGCACGTCCCAGCAGGAGGACAGGCACCAGTTGACCAGCATCAGGCGGCGCATCAGTGGTTCATGCAACAGGTCCCACACCCGGGTCGGTTGGGTCTTCAGTGGCACAGCCACCTGCGCCAACTCACTAACCGAGCGCACCGCAAACCACGCACCCAGCGGCAGCAACGCCATCAGAAAAAAGGCGACCCGGTAGCCCGTCACATCGCCAGCCACCGTGCCGGCATGGTCGATTAACAGACCTGCCGTAAACGGTCCAAGGAAATTGGAGATGGCCGGGCCGATCGCCAGCCAACTGAAGACGCGCTTGAGCTCGGTGGCCCCCTCTGCCGCGCGCCCCACGTGGCGCTGCAACGCAATCGAAGCCGCACCCGTCGCGCCACCCGAGCACAGCGCCGTCACGCACAAAACCGGAAAAACCGGAAACGCAACCGACAAGCCCACACCAACGATGGCGGCCAGCACCGCCAGCCGCACCGGCAATTTGAGCCCGTGCCGATCTACAAAGCGCCCGGCAGGCAACGCCAGAAAAACCTGAGTGAGCGAGAACAACGCCAGCAACACGCCAACCGCCAGCGCGCTGTAACCAAGATGCAGCGCCAGCAGCGGCGCGGCCATTCGCGAGCCCGCCATGGTTGCATGCAGGCATACCTGCCCGGCAACCAGACGGGTGAGCTCTTTACCCTTCATCGGCCGCCTGGTCAAAATCCCGCTGCACGGGGATGAGCGCCTGCGCCTGCCCGTCGGGCAGTGCCTCGACTTTTTTCAGCGCGCGGCCCATCGCACGGGTTCGCACGTCGGCATCGCCCAGGGTTTTGAGCACGCCTTCGGTCTGCGTACGTGCCTTGTCCAGCATGCCGCCAAACTTGCCAAACTCGGTTTTGATGGCGCCCAACACCTGCCAGACTTCGCTGGACCGCTTTTCGAGTGCAAGCGTCCGGAACCCCATTTGCAATGAACTCAACATGGCCAACAGCGTGGTGGGCCCGGCCAGCGTAATACGGTGGTCGCGCTGCAGTGCTTCCATCAGGCCCGGGCGCCGCAGAACCTCGGCATACAGGCCTTCGGTTGGCAAAAACAGAATGGCGAAATCTGTGGTGTGCGGCGGCTCCACGTATTTTTCGGCAATGGACCTCGCCTCTAGCCGAATGCGCGCCTCCAGCGCCTTGCCCGCGATCTCAGCGCCCGCCACGTCGGCCCGGCCCTGCGCATCGAGCAGTCGCTCGTAATCTTCATTGGGGAACTTGGCGTCAATCGGCAACCACAAAGGCGCGCCGCTGTCGGAGCGGCCGGGCAGCTTCACGGCAAAGTCCACCATGTTTTTGTTGCCCGGGCGGGTCGCCACCTGGGCGGCGTACTGGTCGGGAACAAAAACCTGTTCCAGCAAAGCGGCCAATTGCGCTTCACCAAAAATGCCACGGGTCTTGACGTTGGTCAGCAGGTGTTTGAGGTCTCCAACACCCGTAGCCAGCGTCTGCATTTCACCCAGCCCCTTGTGCACTTGCTCCAACCGGTCAGCCACCTGCTTGAAGCTTTCGCCCAGGCGCGCTTGCAGTGTGGCCTGCAGCTTCTCGTCCACGGTGGCGCGCATTTCATCAAGCTTGGCAGTATTGGAGGTTTGCAACTGGGCAAGCTGCTTTTCCAGCGTTTCGCGGACTTCGCTCAGACGACGTGCGTTGGACTCGCTCAAGCCCGAAAGCTGCAGGGTCAAGGTGTCGGACAAGGTCTTTTGCAGCAGCGCCAGTTGCTGCCCAAACGCGTCGATCTGGGTGTTCTGGGTGCGCGTGGCCTCTGCGGCCTGCTGCACCAGCGATTGCTGAAACGTCGCCAGATTTTGCGCGGACTCCTGCCGCGCCCCACGGGAAGATTCGGTGATTTCCCGGCGCAGCTCCCGTTCGATGCGCTCGTTGCCGGATTGCAGGGTGGTCAGAACCGCCACCCTGGCGCGCTCTGCCGCTTCGGCCTGACTGGCATCAGGCTTTCGCAGCAACAGCCAGATGAGCAGCAAGAAGTTAACGACCACCAGCCCCAGCACCCACCATTGCCACGTGGTTCTCAGATCAAATGCTTCCATGCCGCTATTGTTGTGTAAAACGCTTCATAAGCCGAAATCAAGTATAAAACACGCCATTAGCCCCCGTGAAATATGAGCCAGAAGCTATTACTAATGTAGCAAATGGTGAATAAACTTCAATTGAGCGGCAATCTCGAATATAGTGCGACGGCAGTGCATTCGCCTTCATAACGCATTGCATTCATCCACTCCGGGAGAGCCCATGTCCATCGCTGCCAATGTCATTGTTGCGCTCGTCGCCTTGTTGCATGTTTATTTTCTGGTGCTGGAAATGTTTCTGTGGGACAAGCCACAAGGCCTACGGGCATTTGGACAGACGCCCGAGCGCGCAGCAGCTACCAAGGTGTTGGCGGCGAATCAGGGTCTTTACAACGGCTTTCTGGCTGCCGGCCTGGTTTGGGGCCTGACGCTGGGCGACGCAGGCACCTCCATCAAAATATTCTTCCTGAGCTGCGTACTGGTTGCAGGTCTGTATGGTGCGGCCACGGCCTCCAGGAAAATTCTGTTCATTCAGGCCCTGCCCGCCGCCATTGGCCTGGCGCTGCTCCTGCTGGCCTGAATTTCCCGCCCGAAAGAGGGCCCGTCGACTGGCGGGCCATCATGCTCAGGCCAAAACGGCCGGATTCAACGGCGTCAGCGGTTTGCCGTTCACCAGGAATCCAATCAGGTTGTCCGCCGCAAGATTTGACATGGCCAGCCGCGTAGGACGGGTTGCGCTGCCAATATGCGGTGTCAGTACCACGTTGGGCACCGTCAGCAGGTCGGGATGCACCTTGGGCTCGCCCTCAAACACGTCCAGCCCGGCAGCGCCAATGCGCCCTTCCTTCAAGGCTTTGGCCAGCGCGGCATCGTCAACAATGCCCCCCCGCGCAATGTTGACCAGCGTGGCGGTCGGCTTCATCAGCGCCAGCTCAGCGGCACCGATGGTGTGATGGGATGCAGCAGAGTAAGGAACCACCAGCACCACGTGGTCGGCGGTTTGAAGCAACTCTTTTTTGCTGACAAGCCGGGCCTTGCATTGCGCTTCGGTGACTGCATCCAGCTGGCTGCGGTTGTGATAGATCACTTTCATGTCAAAGCCGAGAGCGCCCCGCCGGGCAATGCCTTGCCCGATGCGGCCCATGCCGATGATGCCCAGCGTGCTGCCGTAAACGTCGGACCCGGCAAACATGTCGTAGCTCCAGCGCGTCCACTTGCCGGCACGCAAAAAGTGCTCGCTCTCGGCCACGCGGCGCGCGGCGGCCATCAGCAGCGCAAAGCCAAGATCAGCTGTGGTTTCGGTCAGCACATTGGGTGCATTGGTGGCCAGCACGCCCGCGGCAGTCATCGCGTCAAGATCAAAGTTGTTGTAGCCCACGGCCATGTTGGCGCAAATTTTCAGATCAGGGCAGGCGGCCAGAAGTTCGGCATCGATACGCTGGTCGCCCGTGGTGAAAACACCTTGCTTGCCCTGCAAATGGGCAAAGAACTCGGGCCGGCTCCACAGGTCGTCCGCCTGGTTGGACTCCACTTCAAAATGCACGGCGAGGCGGTCAATCACTTCGGGGAAGATGGCGCGGGCGACAAGGATTTTTGGTTTGTTCATGTGTGTCGAAATTTATATAAAAAGAGACCTTAGCCCCCGTAGAATATGTGCAATATGCTATTAATAATGAAGCATGCTTGATGGCAATACCTGCAAAGCATTACCGAAACCAGATGAATGTCATCAACACAAACAGCGGCACCAGTATGCCAACCGACCATAGCATGTAGCCAAAAAAGCTCGGCATCCTGACGCCACGATCTTCGGCAATGGCCTTGACCATCATGTTGGGCGCATTGCCAATATAACTGTTGGCGCCCATGAAGACCGATCCGGCCGAGATGGCAGCAAGCGTTGTCGCCATGCTGGTCATCAGAACTTGCGGATTGCCACCAGCGGTGTTGAAAAAAACCAGATAGGTCGGCGCGTTGTCCAGAAACGAGCTGAGCACACCTGAAGCCCAGAAGTACATCGCCGGATAGGGCTGACCATCAGCGCGTGTTACGGCGGCCACCACCGCACCAAAAGGCCCTTGCGTGCCGGCGCGCAACATGGCGATCACGGGAATGATGGTGATAAAAATGCCGGCAAACAGCTTTGCGACCTCCAGCATCGGGCCCCACGAAAACTGGTTGTCGTCATGCACCTTGCGGGGCGTGATTTTCAGCGAGATTAACAGCACCACAATCAGGCCCACATCGCGCACCAGACCCGGCAGGCTCACTTCGGCCCCGGCGATGTGAAAACCGACAGAACTCTTCCAGAAACCGCTGAGCAACACGAGCGCCACCACGGCGCCCAGTAACCAGAAATTGACGGCACCATCAAAACCGGTCTTCGGCGTGTCTGGCGTCGGGTCGACGGGCAAAACACCTTCCCGCCGGTAGTACCACCTATCCAGCAGAAAAAACATCACCAATAGTGTTCCCACCAGAAAAAGCGCCTGGGCAAACAAATGCTGCATGGTCCAGAAAAAATCTACGCCCTTCAGGAAACCGAGAAACAGTGGCGGATCGCCCAGCGGTGTCAGTGAGCCACCCGCATTGGAGACGATAAAAATGAAAAACACGACGATGTGCACAGCATGCTTGCGGTTGTCATTCGCGCGAATCAGCGGGCGAATCATCAGCATGGACGCGCCCGTGGTACCCATAAAGCTTGCCAGCACGGCGCCAATGGCGAGCAGCCCGGTGTTCATCGCAGGGCTGCCATGCAGGTTGCCCCTGATGAAAATGCCGCCAGCCACAGTGAATAGCGTTGTCAGCAAAATGATGAACGGAATGTACTCGGCCACCATTGCATGCACCACGCCCGATGTGGCAGCGCCTGCACCATAGACAACGGCAAAGGGCAGCACGAACGCCAGCGACCATGCCGCCGCAATCTTGCCGAAATGGTGGTGCCAGAACCCGGGCATGAAGAGCGGACATAGGGCAATCGACAACAGGATGCCGGCAAACGGAATGGCCCACGCCACCGATAACTGGCTGCCGTCAAATTCTGTAGCGCCAGCGAGGCCGGGCCAAAAGAGCAAACAGAGGGCCGCACACAGCCAGCCTGAATTTTTTTTCAGATGTCTCATGATGGTTCTCATTTATTGTGAGCTCTCGATTTCAAAAACCTGCCGGAGGTAAGCCAGGTATTTTTCGTCGTCACACATGTTTTTTGAAGGCGTATCAGACACTTTGGCCACCGGTTGCCCATTGCAACGCACCATCTTGATGACAATCTGCAACGGCTCGCAGCCCAAATCGTTGGTCAGGTTGGTGCCAATGCCGAAGGCCAGCTGGCAACGACCGCGGAATTGCCGATAGAGCTCGATGGTTCGCGGCACTGTCAGACCGTCGCTGAAGATCAGGGTTTTGGTTTGCGGGTCGACGCGGTTTTTGATGTATTGCTCAATCATGCGTTCACCCCACGTGAACGGGTCCCCACTGTCATGACGCGCACCGTCAAAGAGCTTGCAGAAATACATGTCGAAGTCGCGCAGAAACGCGTCCATGCCATAGACATCGCTCAAGGCAATGCCCAGATCGCCGCGGTATTCCCTGGCCCAACATTCGAAGCCATAAATCTGGCTGTCGCGCAACCTCGGCCCCAGCGCCTGACAGGCCTGCAGATATTCATGTGCCATGGTGCCCAGAGGCGTCAGCCCGAGCCTCATCGCGAACAGCACGTTGCTGGTGCCCGCCAGTTGCCCGGCAGTGCCGGCAACATGCCCTGGGCTTTGCCGCGTGCCCAAGCCTTCTCGCAGCGCCAGCAGCACGTTTTCATGCCAGGCTTTACTGAAGCGCCGCCGCGTGCCGTAGTCCGCAATCTTCAAGTCACCCAGGCCGGCCTCCCGAAGCAGCGCAATTTTTGCGTCCAGCCGCTTGCGGCCCGCAACCAGATCGGGCTGCGGGCACACATTGCGAAAGTACACCTCGTTCACGATCGCCAGCACCGGAATCTCAAACAGGATGGTGTGCAGCCACGGGCCTCGAATCGTGATGTCGATTTCGCCAGAAGGCAATGCCGTCACGTCAATGTATTTTTCGTTCAGACGGAACAACCCCAGAAAGTCCACAAAATCGCTCTTGATGAACCGCATGGAGCGCAAATAGTCCAGCTCTGCCTCGTGAAAATGCAGTCCGCACAGCGAGCGAATCTCATCCCTGATCTCGTCGGCAAACGGGGCCAGATCAAAAGACGGCTGGTTGCCCGAAGGCTTTGCATGGGCGTTGCGACACTTGAACCGGTATTCCACTTGCGCACCGGGAAACTGGTGCAGCACCACCTGCATCATGGTGAACTTGTACAGGTCGGTATCCAGAAGACTGGTAATGATCATGCCGGTCAATCCAGCCAGCGGGTAAATTCTGCCGCGTCAACCCGCGGCGTATGAAAAGTATTGACGATGTCTTCTGCATCTGCATAGCCCAGCGACATGCCACAAACCAGCATTTCGTCAGGCCCCGCGCCAATGTGCGGCAGGATGACGGATGAAAAGCCGTTCCACGCGGCCTGAGGGCAGGTGTGAAGCCCGTGACCGCGCGCGGCCACCATGATGTTTTGCATGAACATGCCATAGTCCACCAACGAGCCCCGTCCCATAACCCGGTCAAGGGTGAACATGAGCCCGACCGGCGCATCAAAAAAGCGGTAGTTGCGCTGGTGCTGAGCGTGCATGCGGTCTTTGTCACCTTTGACGATGCCCAGCAAGCCATACAGGCTCCAGCCGTTCTCGCGCCGTCGGTCAATATACGGACTCACCCACTTCTCGGGGTAATAGTCATAGGGCTCGGGGTATTGGCTCGCCAGTTGTGGATTAGCCCGAAGCTCATCATGCGCGGCGCAAACCTTGTCGCACAGCGCGTCACGGCTGTTTCCCTGCAAAACATAAACCTTCCAGGGCTGCGTATTGGTGCCACTGGGCGCACGGCTGGCAACTCTCAATAAATGTTCAATCGTTTCACGGGCAACGGGCTGGCTGGTAAAGGCCCGCGTCGACATGCGGGAGGTAATAGCGGCGTCCACCGCGTCGGCGTTTTGAGCTGCAATGTTTTGAGCTGCATTGGGCAGTTCACGCTTGACATTCATGCAATGGTCTCCAGTATGGTTTTAAGTTGTTGGGGAAGTGGTATGGGGCGCCGGCTCGCACGATCCACATAGGCGTGAACGAGGTGCCCTCTAGCAGCGGTGAGATCCTCGCCTTTTGCAAACAGGCCCACCTCGTAGCGCACGCTGGACTTGCCGATGTGGCCCACGCGCAGACCGGCCTCCACAACTTGCGGAAACGCCAGCGGCGCAAAGTAGTTGCAACGGGTTTCTACCACCAGTCCAACGAAGGCGCCCTGCTGAACATCCAGCACGCCCTGCTCGACCAGGAAGGCGTTGACAGTTGTATCAAACCAGCTGTAATAAACAACATTGTTCACGTGGCCATACATGTCGTTGTCCATCCAGCGAGTGTCGATGGTGCGAAAACCGCGGTAGGCGCTGCGATTCGAAGGCTGTGGACGGTCCAGCGCGCCATGGTTGTTGCTTGCGGTCATGGGCGATCATTCTGCCAGCGTTGCCAGCAGTTCCACGCAGCCCGCCAGGTGTTGAGCTGAACCTGCAGGGTATCGGCGATTTCCACCCCGTATCCACCAGCCATGACAAAGGCAACAGCGATGCGCCGCGACAGACACCACTCGAAAACCATGGTGTCGCGCGCCTTGAGGCCTTCAAAGCTCAATTTCAAACGCCCCAGCCGGTCGCCCTCATGCGGGTCGGCACCTGCAAGGTAGATAACCAGGCTGGGGGCGACGCGCCGCTCGAGTTCGGCGAGCGCTGCCGTCAGGGCCTTGAGATAGGCCTCATCGGTGCAACCATCAGGCAGACCCACGTCCAGATCACTTGCCACTTTTCTGAAAGGGAAATTGCGCTCGCCGTGCAGGGACAGTGTGAACACACTGTCGTCACCCGCAAAAATGCTGGCGGTGCCATCTCCCTGGTGAACATCCAGGTCGATCACGGCCACTTTCAAGGGTTCGCGCCGAGCGCGCCCCCACTCGGCCTGCGCCACTCGTGCCGCCACCGCCGCATCGTTGAACACGCAGAAGCCGCTGCCGCGGTTGGCACTGGCGTGATGCGTGCCGCCGGCCATATTGGCCGCAATGCCTTCTTGCAAGGCCGCGCGCACGGCGGCCAGCGTGGCACCTGCCGAGCGCCTGGACCGCTCTACCATGGCATCGCTCCACGGAAAGCCGATTTCCCGCATGTGCGCGGCGTCGACTCGCCCCTCGCGCATGGCGGCCACATAGTCCGGCGTATGCACCAAGGCAAGTTCGCCATCAGTCGCGCGAGGCGCCTCCGTCTGCATCACCCCAGGCAATTCGCGAGCCACGGCATCGCGCAACAGTGCATATTTGGCCATTGGAAACCGGTGCCCAGGCGGCAGGGGCAACACGAAATGGTCCGAGTAGTACGCCTTCATGGCCACATTGTGTCGCCTGCCCTGAATGGCTCAAATCTAGAAAACGGTCTCTAAAATGGTGCACTGCAGCAAAAAAGACTTGCAAGAGCAAGGGATAACCCTATAATTCAATCCATGCTGCACTGCAACATAACTCGGGCCAAGGCCTCGGTTTCAGGGCAGATGTTTTTTAACCTACCTCTTGGAGACCACTATGCTAACCGTCGAACAAATGCTGTCCTCACACAAAGCCAACGTCGAAACCCTGATGGGCCTGACCACCAAGGCTTTTGAAGGCGTCGAGAAAATTGTTGAACTGAACATGACGGCGTCCAAAGCCGCCCTGGCCGAATCCGGCGAGCACGCAAAGTCTGTACTGAGCGTCAAAGACGCACAAGAACTGCTGGCCCTGCAATCGAGCCTGTTTCAGCCTTTGGCTGAAAAAACCGCTGCGTATGGCCGTCACCTGTATGACATCACCTCGGGTTCAACCGCCGAGTTCAGCAAGGCTTTTGAAGGCCAGGCTGCTGATGCACAAAAGAAATTCATGAGCATGGTCGATACTGCCGCCAAAAACGCGCCAGCCGGTTCCGAGACCGCCGTTGCCGTAATGAAAAGTGCCGTGGCTGCTGCCAACAACGCGCTTGAGTCGGTTCAAAAGGCCGTCAAGCAGGCCAATGAAGTGACCGAAGCCAATATTGCTGCCGTTACGGCCACTGCGGTAAACGCAACGAAGCAGGCCTCCAAAAAGCGCTGAATCGTAAATTAATTGCCTTAACTG
>JAHEBY010000287.1 GCA_024642025.1 Comamonadaceae bacterium
GCGCTGGATCGTTGGCCAGCGCGCTCACCACCGGGATGGCCAGGAAAACATATACAGGAATGAACACCGTAAACAGGTTGAAGCGCTGAGTGCCCACGAGCACGTATTGCAGCGGCAGAATGACAAAAAAGGCCAGCACCAGGCTGCGATGGTCACCCCGGCGCGTGGGCGAAAGCGTCATGAATTCGCGCAGCGCAAAGAACGACACCATGCCAAACAGCACCAGCGTGGTGGTGTTGCCAGCAAGCCACCCCACCCAGAACACCAGCATCATCACCCAGCTGGTTTTGAGCACACCATCGGCGCGGTGCAGCCCGGCGCGCCAGGCTTCAGAAGCCTCATCGTGCCCGCGCTCTCGAAGCGATAGCAACAGCACGGTCACGCTACCCAGCACCAGAAAGCCAAATACCATCACAAACAGAGCCGCTACCTTCTGGTTGACGGTGAGGTGGAGCAGAAACTGATTCATGGCATGCAGTCCATCAGGCGACGGTCATACATCGCGCAACGCCACAACCGCCTGCCGCGCCCGATCCAGAAAGACCCGGCGATCTTCTTCCGGTGCCAATTGAATGGGCGCGCCAAAGGTGACCGAGCACAGCACGGGCACCGGCACGACCTCACCCTTGGGCATCACCCGCTGGATGTTGTTGATCCATGCCGGCACCAGCACCACGTTGGGAAATTTGAGTGCCAGGTTGTACAGCCCGGATTTGAATGGTTGCGGCTCGTCTGCGTGGCCGCGCGTGCCCTCAGGAAACAGGATGATCGAGTCTTCGTGCTCCAGCGCGGTGTAAAGCGGCTCCAGTGGATCCTCGTCTTCTGTGCGGTCGCGCGCGACGTAGATGGCGTTGAACACGGCGGTCGTTAGCCATTTTTTAAACGGCGTGCGTGTCCAGTAATCCTTGGCAGCAATCGGGCGTGTCATGCTGCGCAGCTCTCTGGGCAGCGCGGCCCAGATCATGACCAGATCGGCGTGGCTTTGATGGTTGGCGAAGTAGATGCGTTGTTCGGCCTTGGGCGGACACCCATACCACCTTGCCTGCGAGCCGGTGAGCAGCCGCACCAGGCCCAGCAAAAAAAAGCTCATGCACTTGGCCAGAAATGACCGGATGAGTTGGTTGGGCGGCATGGCGGCAGATTATGGCCAGTTGAAGTCAGGGCAATTCAACATCACCCATCCGCGCCACGATCGTGGACGCGCGGCTCGCGACAAATCCCGAATTGGGGAGCTTCTCAAAATATTTGGGGCGTGGCAGCATCACCGCCAGGCGCGCGGCCTCGTAAGCACTGAGTTTGCTGGCGGGTTTGCGAAAGTAGTGCTGGGCGGCGGCCTCTGCACCAAACACGCCTTCACCCCATTCCACGCTGTTGAGGTAAATCTCCAGAATGCGCTCTTTGCCCAGCAGCATTTCCAGCGCAAAGGTCAGCACAAATTCCTGGCCCTTGCGAAGCAGGTTGCGCTCGCCGGACAGAAACAGGTTTTTCGCGAGTTGCTGCGTAATGGTGGAGCCGCCCACAATTTTTGGAGCCCGCGGCAATGGCGAGGTTGATTTGACGGGCGCTTTGCTCTTGGTTTGGGCTGACGCGGCGGCTCTTGCCTGCGCATCGGCCAGCTGTTTGTCGACGCGCTCTTGCGCCTTGGCATTTTTTTGCCAGGCTTTTTCCAGCGACTCCCAATCCACACCATCGTGGTTGGCAAAGTCACTGTCTTCCGAGGCAATCACGGCGCGCTTGAGCGTGTCAGGCAGGGCGGTGTAACTCACCCACTGTTGGCGCCAGGGCAATTTGCCTTTTTCGTTGACGATGCGCCAGGCCTCTGAGCGCTGAAACGCAGTGGACTGCGGGTCTACCCCCGCCATCAGCGCGATACGGCCTACAAAGTAAATTTGCAGCGCCAACGCAGCCAGCAACACCAGTCCGACCCAGCGAAGCAGCGGCTTCATTGGCCTGTCAGGCTGGCTTCAAGGGTTTCTTCGCGCGTGAACTTGAAACGCGAAACCATGGCCAGTTGATCGGCTTCGCGGCGCAAATTGGCGTCAAATGCGCCAAACGGGCCAGAACTTTGGGCAATGGCTTCGGCCCGCCGGTCCAGCGTCGTGTTACCAGAACTGGCCACTACTTCCGTCTTGATGACCTGCCCGTCAAAATTGACCGTCACGATCATCGTCAGCTCGCCATACAACTTTTTCCCACCCGCTTCGGGGAAGTTCTGCGTACCTTTGTCTTCTATCTTTCGGCGCACGCCGTCGTAATAGACGGCATAAGCGGCATTCCGGGTGGAGGGGCTCACATACCGCTTGCGGGGCCGTGCGTTTTCAAGATTAATCCGCCGTTCGATCTCTGCCAGCACCTTGACCAGCTGCCGCCGCTTTTCTTCGCGGTCAAGCTGCTCGGGCGTGGGGTTGGGTTCCTTCGGGTTCAAGATCGCCATGCTGTTCAGTTGCTTCTTGAGTTGCGTCAGCATTTGGGTTTGCTCTTCACGCAGGTCGGTCACCTTGCGCCGCGCTTCTTCTTCCATGGCATCGCCCACGGCGCTGAGCGCGGAAGGCGGCAGCGGTGAGGTGGCGCGCCCTTTTGCAGCCTCGCCGCCGCCAGCCAGCGCGAACTGCGCAATGGCCTGCGCCTTGTCGGGCTTTTCGTTGCTGCGGGCGTTGACCAGAATGACTTCCAGCGGCGTATCTTCAAAGACCCGGTTGAATGCCTCAGGGTTCACAAAACGCACGGTCAGCAAAACAGCATGCACGGCCACGGAGATGCCCAAGGCTAGCTGAAGTGTGCTGAATTTGCGCAGGTTCACAGTCAGGAATTATCGCTGGTCGTGGCGGCCGCGTCAGGGGCTGGTTCGCCATCCGCCGCCAAGTCCATGGCTATGGCAATTGGGCCGGCGGTTGTCTCATCTTCGTCGCCATTGTCGTCATCGGAATCCGGCTCGGGCGAAGCGTCAAGCCGCTCGACAACGGTGCCCGCAATATCCAGCGTGATCTCGTCAATATTGCCCAGTTTGACCCGAACTTTGGCATGGCGTGGCAGGTCTTTGGCGCCCACCACTTGCAACACCAGTGGAATGTTGTCGGCCCGCACCATGTTTTCCTTGAACACGGCACCGGTTATTTCCGTGATGCTGTTTTGCTCGATGTATTTCAGCGTCCAGAAGCGCTCCATGGCGCCCTGGTAACCGTTGTAGGCTGAATACGCGGCATCAAAACTGGAAATGATGGAGAACAACTCGGCGTCCTTCGGTTTGAAGGGTGCTGCCAGCGCCGCCGTTTTGCCGTGTTTGGCGCAGGCAATGATTTGCCATTGGTTCACCAGATCGGTGTAACGACGCAGCGGCGACGTGCTCCAGGCGTAGCTTTTGACGCCAATGCCGGCGTGTGGCAGCGCCTTGGTACCCATGCGCACTTTGACCCCTGGCAACAGCGACGCCTGGCTACGGTAAATGCCCGGCACGCCGAGCTCGGCCATCCAGCTGCCCCAGGTACTGTTGGCCAGAATCATGGCCTCGGCCACGATCAAATCCAGCGGCGCGCCGCGTTGGCGGGTGGTGATTTGCACGTGCTCGCTGCCATTGGGCACGGCACCGTCATTGCCGTACTTGACGGCCCCCACGCTCGCCATTTCATGTGCTTCGCTGCCCCCCGAGGGGGCCTCCACCCCTTGGGGCGGCCCGGCGGGGCGGAGCCTAAAGTTGTAGTCCGGCCGGTTAAAGGTTTCGGGTTTGCCGCGCACCAGCTCGCGTTTGGCTTTCAGGTCTTTGGCCAATCGATATAAAAATGATAGCTGCTCGCGCATATTCGGCGGGGGCTGAATGTCATTTTCTTGCTCAAAAGCGGGGTTTTCCAGCCATTCCGGGGTTACCACGGCGTCCAGCTGGTCGTGGCGTAGATTGGCCACAATGGGCACGCGCTCGAGCCGGGTTTCGCTGTGCGTGATCTCCAGCGTGGAGGCGTCAAACGTGACGTAGAGCGACACGGCCGGACAGTCGCGCCCCTCTTGCAGCGTGTAGCTTTGCACCACGGCGTCGGGCAGCATGGTGATTTTGTAGCCCGGCATGTACACCGTGGAGAGCCGGTTGCGCCCCAGTTGGTCTATTGGCGTGCCGGGCTGAACAGCCAGCCCAGGCGCGGCTATGTGAATACCCACTGTGAT
>JAHEBY010000017.1 GCA_024642025.1 Comamonadaceae bacterium
GAATCCATTCGCGGCGTGGTGTTGTACTAAAAACAGCGTCAGGGCCAGAAATATATACTATTTTAGGCCTCTAGCCCCCGTCGAATAAGCATAAATAGCTATACTATTAGTAGCAATGAGCAATCTGCAACCGCTCTCGAAAATCAACGCCGGCGTCTTGAGCATCGTGTTTCATGAGTGTGGGCCGGCCACCGGTGCGCCCGTGCTGTTGATGCACGGCTTTCCTTACGATATTCACGCTTATTCCGAGGTGGCGCCGCTGCTGGCCGCCAGTGGCTGCCGGGTGATCGTTCCCTATTTGCGCGGCTACGGTGCCACGACGTTTCTGGACGCCACCACGCCGCGCTCGGGCGAGCAAGCCGCACTTGGCGCCGATCTGCTGGCGCTGCTGGACGCACTGGCCATACCCCGAGCCGTGCTGGCCGGCTACGACTGGGGCGGCCGCGCAGCCTGCGTGGTGGCGGCGCTGTGGCCGGATCGCTGCGCAGGGCTGGTTTCGCTCAACAGCTACAACATTCAAAACATCGCGCAGGCCCTGGCGCCCGATACGCCTGCGAACGAGCACCGGCTTTGGTATCAGTACTACATGCATGGCGAACGTGGCCGCTCCGGGCTGACTGCCAACCGGCGTGCATTTGCCCGGCTGCTGTGGGAGCTGTGGTCGCCAACCTGGCACTTTGACACGGCCACGTTCGAACAAAGCGCTGCAGCGTTTGACAATCCGGACTTTGTTGACGTGGTGATTCACTCTTACCGCCACCGCTTTGGTCTTGTCGCCGGTGACTCGGCCTATGCCGACATCGAGCGGCGGCTCGCCACGCAACCGGTCATCACGGTGCCGAGCATCACCTTTGACGGTGAAGACGATGGCGTGCGACTACCCGCGAAGGCGGCCGACCACGCAAAATATTTCAGCGGCACGCGCTCGCACCGCATCGTGCCCGGCGCGGGCCACAACTTGCCGCAAGAAAAGCCAAAGCTGTTTGCCGATGCGGTGTGGGAACTGGTGCAAAGAACTAGCGCAAACTAGGGCATGACCATCAAAACACTTTCCACGCACGCCAGCTTTGGCGGCACGCAACTCTTTTGCCAGCACGCGTCTCGCGAAATCGACCTGCCGATGCGGTTTTCGGTATTTCTGCCACCGCAGGCCAAACAGGGCAAAGTCCCCGCCTTGCTGTATCTTGCGGGTCTGACCTGTACTGAAGAAACCTTCATGATCAAGGCGGGCGCGCAACGCCACGCGGCAGAGCTGGGCATTGCATTGATGACGCCAGACACCAGCCCACGCGGCGCCAATTTGCCCGGTGATGCTGACAGCTGGGACTTCGGTGTGGGCGCCGGGTTTTATCTGGACGCCACCCAGCAGCCGTGGACCAGGCACTACCGCATGGAGAGCTACATCGTCGCCGAGTGCTTGCCACTGCTAGCCACAGAGTTTCCAATTGATGCGCAACGGCTGGGCATTTTTGGCCACTCCATGGGCGGCCATGGTGCGTTGACTCTGGCATTGCGGCACCCGGGCCTGTTCAAATCAGTTTCGGCTTTCGCACCCATCTGCGCGCCCTCGCGTTGCCCCTGGGGGAAAAAAGCGTTTGGCGGCTATCTGGGGGATGACGAAGCCGCTTGGGCTCAGCATGACGCCAGCTCGCTGATGGCCGCGCAAGGCTCGGCGCCCTACCCGCCCGGCATTTTGATTGACCAGGGTCTTGACGATCAGTTTCTGCCCACGCAGCTGAACCCGCAAGCATTTGAAGCCGCGTGTGCCAAGGTAGGCCAGCCACTCACGATGCGCCAACACGCGGGTTATGACCACGGTTACTACTTTGTCTCCACCTTCATGGAAGATCATCTGAACCATCACGCACGAGCCCTGCTGTAACGCCGTCACATCATGCAGGACTCTTTGCTGATTGTGTTGCTGGCCGTGCTGTCCATGATGGGCGCACTGGGCATTGACACCTATTTGCCGTCGTTCCCGTCTATCGCGATGGAGTTTGGCGTGTCTGCGGTTGTCGTGCAGCAGACGCTCAGCATCTTTGTGCTGTGCATGGCCGGCATGATGCTGTTTTACGGCACGCTGTCCGATTCATTCGGGCGGCGGCCTGTGCTGCTGGCGTCGCTGGTGCTGTTTGCAGCGTCTTCGTTTGCCTGCGCGCTGGCGCCCAACGCAGGCATGCTGATCTTCTTTCGCGCCGTACAAGGTTTGTCGGCCGGTGCGGGCACGGTGGTGGGGCGGGCGGTGGTGCAGGACCATTTCAAGGGGAGCGATGCGCATCGCGCCACCGCCATCATGACCATGCTGTTTGGCCTGGCGCCCGTGGTAGCGCCAGTCATTGGCGGCTGGCTGGAAACTTCGCTGGGCTGGCGCTCGGTTTTCGTATTTCTGGGCGGGCTAGGCCTTGTCATTCTGGTGGCCTGCTACAAACTGCTGATCGAGACACTGCCTTCTGAGCGGCGGACGCCCTTCGCCATCAGGCCGATCGCTGCCAACTACCTGCTGTGCGTGCGCAACGCCCGTTTTGTGCTGATGGCCCTTTCCATCGCCTTGATGTTCAGTGGCATACCGCTTTACATTGGCTCGGCAGCCGCATTCGTCATGGGCATTCTGCACCAGAGTGAGCGGGCCTTTGCGTGGCTGTTCACACCCATGGTCGGCGGGTTGATCCTTGGCTCTGCCGTTGCCAGCCGGCTGGCCAAACGCGTGGCACCGGACAGCATGGTGCGCGCGGGCCTGTTGATCGCACTCGCTGGCATCGTCTGCAATGTGGTTTACACGCGGCTATTTACTGCGCAGGTGCCCTATGCGGTTCTGCCCATCATGCTCTATACATTTGGCTTGGCCATGGCTTCACCGACCATGATCGTGCGAACGCTGGATCTATTTCCGCAAATGAGTGGACTGGCCGCCTCCATGCAGGGATTTATCCAGATGCTCAGCTTTTCGATCGTGGCGGGCGTGGTGTCGCCCCTGCTGTTTGACAGCGCGCACAAGCTGGCGCTGGGCCACGCGACGGGCGTTGGCCTTGGCATCGTCCTTTGGTTGATTGCAACCCGCTCAGCTTTGGGTCAGAGTCACTCGCCAAGGTAGGCAGCACGCACTTTCGGGTCTTTGAGCATTTCCTTGGCGTCGCCTGTCATGCTGATGAGGCCAGATTCCATCACGTAACCGCGGTTGGCAATGCCAAGGGCACGGCTGGCGTTTTGCTCCACCAGCAACACCGTCACGCCTTGTGCATAGACGTCGCGTACCACTTCAAAAATCTTGTCCACCATGATGGGCGACAGCCCCATCGACGGCTCGTCCAGCAGCAGCACTTTGGGGCGGCTCATCAGCGCGCGGCCCATGGCCAGCATCTGCTGTTCACCGCCAGACATCGTGCCCGCCAGCTGGTCACGCCGCTCCTTGAGGCGCGGGAAAATGCCGAACACCTTTTCCACGTCCTGCGCAATGCCGGCCTTGTCGGTACGAATATAGGCACCCATCTGCAGGTTTTCGGTAATGGTCATGCGGGCAAACACGCCACGGCCCTCGGGCACCATCGCCAGCCCCTGCTTGACCAGATCCCACGGGCCTTGGCCTTTGACGCTCTTGCCAAGATATTCGATGTCGCCGCCAGCAATGGCCTGCGTTCCGGTGATGGCTTTCATGGTTGTGGTTTTGCCGGCGCCATTGGAGCCAATCAGAGTGACGAGCTCGCCCTCGTGCACTTCAAAGTCAACGCCTTTGACGGCTTGAATGCCGCCATAGGCAACTTTGAGGCCGCTGACTTTCAGTAAGGTGGGTGTTGCCATGTCAGTGTCCTCCTGTGCCCAGATAGGCTTCAATCACTTTCTCATTCTTCTGCACTTCGGCGGGCAGGCCTTCGGCGATCTGCTTGCCGTAATCGAGTACCGTCACCCGGTCGCAAAGGCCCATCACCAGCTTCACATCGTGTTCAATCAGCAGGATGGTGCGCTTGTCGTTACGGATCTGGTCGATCAGTTGCCGTAGCTGCACTTTTTCAGTTGCATTCATGCCGGCGGCAGGCTCGTCCAGCGCGATTAGTTGCGGGTCGGTCGCCAATGCGCGGGCAATCTCCAGACGGCGCTGGTCACCGTAGCTTAAAGTACGCGCCTTGTAGTCGGCCAGCTTTCCAATGCCCACGTAATCAAGCAGCTCCTGCGCGCGCTTGGCGATGGCGGCCTCTTCTTTCTTGAAGCCGGGGCTGCGGAAAATGGCACCCAGCAGGCCGGAGTGGGTGCGAATATGCCGCCCCACCATGACATTCTCAATGGCGGTCATTTCGGCAAACAGGCGGATGTTTTGGAAGGTTCTGGCAATGCCCGCCTTCGCAACCTCATGCACAGCCGACGGCTTATAAGGCTTGCCTGCCAGCTCAAACGTGCCGCTATCAGGTGTGTATAGGCCGGTGATGACGTTGAAGAACGTCGTTTTGCCAGCGCCGTTGGGACCAATCAGACCATAAACCTGGCCGCGCTGAATGGTGATGCCTACGTCGCTAAGCGCCTGCAGGCCGCCGAAGCGCTTGGAAATGCCCGCAACTTTAAGAATGGTTTCAGTCATGCTGCACTCCTTAAACTGTGGTTTGCAGCGACTTACCGTGCTCTGGCGACGGCCACAACCCTCGCGGACGCAGCAGCATGATCACGATCATGGCTAATGCAATCAGGAGCTGGCGCAAGATGGACGCATCCAGCCGCCCACCTGTCACACTTTGCAGCGGCCCGGCGAGATGGCGCAGGACCTCGGGCAGCGCGGCCAGCAGCACGGCGCCTAGCACCACGCCGGGCAAATGCCCAATGCCACCGAGCACCACCATCGCCACAATGATGATGGATTCCTGCAGCGAAAAAGATTCTGGGGAAATGAAGCCCTGGAACGAGGCAAACAGCGTACCGCTGACACCGCCAAACGTGGCGCCCATTCCGAATGCCAACAGCTTCATGTTGCGGGTGTTGATGCCCATAGCCTTGGCAGCAATCTCGTCTTCGCGAATTGCCATCCAGGCCCGACCAACACGCGATGTCTGAATGCGCTGGCTGATCATGATGGTGACGATCACCAGCGCCAGAAAGAGGTAATAGTAAAGCGTGACCACTTCGAAAGTCACGCCAAAAATGGTGAATGGCTGCGAGAAGTCAATGCCAAACACGCTCAGTGGCTCAATGCCCGCAATGCCCTTGGGGCCATTGGTGATGTTGACCGGGTAATCCAGATTGTTCAGAAACACGCGGATGATTTCACCGAAACCGAGTGTCACGATGGCGAGGTAGTCGCCGCGCAATTTCAAGGTGGGGGCGCCGAGCAAGATGCCGAACAGCCCGGCCACGAAGGCCGCGAGCGGCAGTGCTATCAATATGGGCGTATGAATGCCGTGAGGATACATGGCGGCAATAGCCGGGAATGCCGTGGTGAGGTGTGGGGAATTCAATAGGCCAAACAAATAGGCGCCTACGGCGAAGAACGCCACGTAGCCCAGATCCAGCAGGCCCGCATAGCCAACCACCATGTTCAGGCCGACTGCCAACAACACATAAAGCAACGAGGTATCCAGAATTCGCACCCAGGAATTGCCGAAATTCTGCAACAGCAAGGGTGTGATCAACAAACCTAGGCCTGCCGCCAGGAACACAAATAACTTGATTTTGGTGTGGTTCATTTTGTTGTAACTCCCATCAAGCCCGGTCTGCCACACGTTCGCCCATCAACCCCGAAGGGCGAAGCGTCAAGATCACGATCAGCACGATAAAAGCGAAGATTTCCGAATAGTGGCTGCCCAGCACGCCGCCGGTCAAGACGCCGATATAGCCTGAGCCCAGCGCTTCGATGAGACCCAGCAAGACGCCGCCAACGACAGCCCCAGCCAGATTGCCGATTCCGCCAAAAACGGCGGCGGTAAACGCCTTCAGCCCGGGCATGAAGCCCATGGCGTGCTGCACAGTGCCATATTTCATGGCCAGCATGATGCCGGCAATGGCTGCGAGCACCGCACCAATGACAAAGGTTGCAGAAATAACCACGTCAGGCTTGACACCCATCAGGCCCGCCACGCGCGGGTTTTCTGCGGTGGCACGCATGGCGCGCCCAAGCGACGTGTAATTTACCAGCCAGACCAAGCCGATTAGCAAGACAACGGTGAGTGAAAGAATCATCAGGTCAGTCGGAGAAATTACCGCGCCGAAAACCTCATAGGGCGTATTGGGTAACAGACTGGGGAATGGCTTTGGATTGGGTTTCCAAATGATCATGGCGATCGTTTGCAGCAACAACGACATGCCAATGGCGGTAATCAGCGGCGCCAACCGTGGCGAATTTCGCAAAGGCCGGTAAGCAATCTTCTCGATACTGAAGTTCAACACGGCGGACACCGTGCAAGCCACCAGGGCACAGATGATCAGGACAATCCAGTCCGGCATGCCAGGGAAAGCGGGCTGCAGATAGCCTGCGACCGTCCATGCGGTCAGTGCACCGACCATCAGCACCTCACCGTGCGCGAAATTAATGAGCTGAACGATGCCATACACCATGGTGTAGCCAAGGGCCACCAGTGCGTACACGCTACCCAGCACCAGACCATTGATGATCTGCTGGAGAAAGATATCCATAGAGAGAGCTCCGTTCTTTTTCTGATTGAACCAACTGACTGACAACGAACAACAGTTGCCCAAGTCAGGGCCATGCAAAAATCCTGCCACATTCCTCGCTGAATAGATTGATCAGAGCGTGGCGTGCGACAGGCAGCAGCGAAATTTTAACGGCCACTCGATGAAGGTCTGCACACTTTTGGGGCGGGTTTACCCTCGAAGACGCACGCGCAAACGAGTATCAGCCGCGCTCCTGTTTTTGATTGAGCGCCTTCAACTCTCTGAGCCTCTCGGCAATCTTCAACTCAAGACCGCGCGCAACGGGGCGGTAAAAATCTGTGGGAGCCATGCCATCTGGCAAGTACTGCTCGCCAGCAGCAAAGCCGCCTTCCTCATCATGGGCGTAGCGGTAGTTCTTCCCGTATTCCAGGTCCTTCATCAGCTTGGTCGGTGCATTGCGCAAATGCATGGGGACTGGACGGGTGCCATCTTTTTTGACAAAGGCTTTGGCCTCGTTGTAGGCTTTGTAGACCGCATTGGATTTCGGCGCCATGGCCAGGTAGATCACACATTCAGCCAGCGCCAATTCGCCTTCGGGCGTTCCCAGACGTTCATACACCTCGGCCGCGTCCAGAGCGAGGCGCAGAGCGCGCGGGTCTGCCAGACCAATGTCTTCGCTGGCCATGCGCACCAGGCGTCGCGCCATGTAGCGTGGGTCAGCACCGCCATCCAGCATGCGGACCAGCCAGTACAGCGAGGCATCAGGGTCCGAACCGCGCACTGATTTGTGCAATGCGGAAATGGTGTCGTAAAACTGTTCGCCACCCTTGTCGTACCGGCGCATGCGCTCACCCAACACCTTGAGTACCCAGGCGTCAGAAATCTCTGAGAGCTTCTCCTGCTTCGCAGCCACAGCAAGAGTTTCGAGTGTGTTCAACAACCGGCGGGCATCTCCATCTGCATAGGCGATCAAGCGGTCAGAAGCTACATTTTCAATAGCTGGCAAATCATGAATGGCGAGGGCTGAAGCCACTATCCTCTCCAAATCTTGAGGAGACAGTGGCTGCAGCACATAGACAGCGGCGCGTGACAACAGGGCTGAATTCACCTCGAAAGAAGGGTTTTCCGTGGTGGCGCCAATAAACGTGAACAGACCACTTTCCACATGAGGCAAAAAGGCATCCTGCTGGCTCTTGTTGAAGCGATGCACCTCGTCCACAAACACGATCGTGTGCCGCTGCTCCAGGCCGTCCCGGGCGGCCTGCGCCTGCTCCACCGCTTCGCGAATATCCTTGACGCCGCCCAATACAGCACTGATGGTGATGAACTGTGCATCAAACGCATCCGCCATCAGTCGTGCAATAGTCGTCTTGCCAGTGCCCGGCGGCCCCCACAAAATGCAGCTATGCGGCTGGCCGGATTCAAACGCAATTCGCAGCGCCATGCCTTCGCCCAGCAATTGCTGCTGGCCAATCACCTCACCCAGCGTCTTCGGGCGCAGGCGTTCAGCGAGCGGTTGATGGCTTTGGAGATTGGGCTTCATGGCCCAATATTGTGGCTCAGCAAGCCCGGCTCGGGCATTCAGACTTTCCCGCCACCGGCCGCGCCCGCACGACGCGGCTCTGGTGCGCCCGCGAAAGTCACATTAATATCCGACTGACAAGAGTCCGCGTTACGACATACGGGAGTAATCAATCATGACAAGCACGAATTCAGTTGATCCCCTTGACGGGGGCTGCACTTGCCGAGCGGTACGTTACCGCATGTCGTCAAACCCGATGTGGGTCAACTGCTGCCATTGCACCTGGTGTCAGCGTGAAACTGGAAGCGCCTTTGCCCTGAACGCGTTGATCGAAGCTGATCGCGTGCAGTTGACGCAGGGAGAAGTGGAGATGATCAACACACCATCAAACAGCGGCAAGGGGCAAAAGATTGCCCGCTGTCCGACCTGCAAAGTGGCTGTATGGAGCAACTATGCCGGCGCGGGCGACGCCATGCGATTCGTGCGAGTGGGTACGCTGGACGACCCTGGCCGCTTGCCACCCGATATTCACATATTCACCTCCAGCAAACAGCCATGGGTGGTTCTCGGCCCGGGCACACCGGTAGCGAAAGAGTATTACACGGCGTCAGAAATGTGGCCGGACGACAGTCTCAAGCGCCGGGCGGCGCTGGCGGCGGCAAAGTAGTCCGGCCTGTGGTCAGCCGGTCTATTGCCTGACGACGTCAGCGCCTGCAGGTGGTTTGAATTCGAAGTTGCCGGCATCCAGCGGCAGGTTAGACGTGAATGCAGCAAAGGTCATGCTCGATTTCTGCCCGAAACTATCAAGAATATCCAGCGAAGTCAGTTGCCCGGCGCGAAATCCGATGCGGACGTTTTGAAGTTGTCCGTCTTTGGCTTTGGGTACGGCAAGAACCCACTCCTGTCCATCCTGGTCTGGCGCAGCAGTCAGCGTGAAGTCGGCTTTGAGTGCTGTGAGATCGGCCGCAGAAGCAATCAGTGCAGCGGGCGTGGACCCCAGCACCTGATCCTGCTTTCGTGCGGTCACCTGATTGAGGTCGACGTCATATAACCACAACGTCTGTCCGTCAGCCACGATGGTTTGCTCAAACGGCTTTTTGTAAAGGAATTTGAAGCGGCTGGGGCGGGAGAATTCAAAGGTACCGCTGGAAGTCTTGACTCTGGGGGATTGCCCTTCTCTGGCAGGTGCCGTCACAACCTGCGTGAAATCTGATCGGCCTGTTTTAGCGGTCTTTACGAAATTCTCAAGGCTTTCCAGGCCTCCAGCCCTTGCCAAACCTGCGCATAAAGCTATCCAAATAATAGCAAATCGCTTCATCAAGCACCTTATTCTGCTCTGGTTGGCACCAGAATTTCACGCTGCCCGCTGCCACTCATGGCACTGACCAGACCCGCTTTTTCCATGTCTTCCACTAACCGTGCTGCGCGGTTGTAGCCAATTTTCAGGTGGCGCTGCACCAGAGAAATACTGGCGCGGCGATTTTTCAGGACGATCTCTACAGCCTGGTCGTACATCGGGTCTTTCTCTCCGCTCGCCCCGCCACTTGAACCGTCACCCAGGAGGTCCCCTTCGCCATCGACGGTGCCACCTTCCAGCACGCCTTCAATGTAGTTGGGCTCACCTTGCGTCTTCAGATACGCTACAACGCGGTGGACCTCGTCGTCGCTGACAAAGGCGCCGTGCACGCGCACCGGCAGGCCCGTGCCGCTAGCCATGTAAAGCATGTCACCCATGCCGAGCAATGCCTCGGCACCCATTTGGTCCAGAATGGTGCGGCTGTCAATCTTGCTGCTGACCTGAAACGCGATGCGGGTTGGAATATTAGCCTTGATCAGACCGGTAATCACGTCCACGCTAGGGCGCTGTGTGGCCAGAATCAGATGAATGCCAGCGGCACGCGCCTTTTGAGCAAGGCGTGCGATGAGCTCCTCGATTTTCTTGCCCACCACCATCATCAGGTCCGCCAGCTCGTCGATAACCACCACAATGTGCGGCAGGCTCTCCAACGGCTCGGGCTCCTCGGGGGTCAGGCTGAACGGGTTGTAGATAAATTCGCCCCGGGATTTGGCGTCGTCAATCTTCACGTTATAGCCCGACAGGTTCCGCACGCCCATCTTGCTCATCAGCTTATAGCGCCGTTCCATCTCCATGACGCACCAGTTCAAGCCATGGGCAGCTTGCCGCATGTCGGTCACGACAGGCGCCAGCAGGTGCGGGATTCCCTCGTAGACCGACATTTCCAGCATCTTGGGGTCGATCATCAAAAGGCGCACGTCGCGCGCTTCAGCCTTGTACAGCAGGCTGAGAATCATTGCGTTGATGCCTACCGATTTACCGGAGCCCGTGGTACCGGCCACCAGCACGTGAGGCATCTTGGCCAAATCTGCCACGACAGGGTTGCCGACGATGTCTTTGCCCAGACCCATGGTCAGCATCGACTTGCCATCGTTGTAAACCTGCGAGCCCAGAATTTCAGACAGCTTGATACTCTGGCGCTTGGCGTTGGGCAGCTCAAGCGCCATGTAGTTTTTGCCGGGAATGGTTTCCACGACGCGGATGGACACCAGGCTCAGCGAGCGCGCCAGATCCTTGGCCAGACCCACAATCTGCGACCCCTTGACGCCCGTGGCCGGCTCAATTTCGTAGCGCGTAATGACCGGGCCCGGCTGGGCCAGCACCACCCGCACTTCCACACCAAAATCCTTGAGCCGCTTTTCGATCATGCGGCTGGTCATTTCCAGCGTCTCCGGTGCGACGGTTTCCTGACGCGTCTGGGCACCATCCAGCAAGTCAACTTGCGGCAGCTTGCTGTCCGGCAGTTCGGTAAACAGCGGTTTCTGCCGCTCTTTGATCACGCGCTCACTGCGAGGAACCGCGGCCACCTCGCTTTCGATCATGACCGGCGCGGGATGATGGTCTTCAATCTCCACGCGCTCCTCTATCAGCACTTCCTCGCGCTCTCGTGCTGCCTGCTGCCCATAGGCCTTGTCCTGCGCGATCTCGCGCTTTTCGCGGAGCGATTCAAACAAACCCAGAATCCCGGCACCCAGCCGTTCTGCCACGCGGCCCCACGAAAACCGAAAAACCAACGCAGATCCCATAACACCCAACGCGATGGCGATAAGGCCGGAGCCGGCAAAACCCAACCACTTCACGCTTAAAGGGCCGGTCATAAATCCCAATACACCCCCAACCGGGCCCGGTAAATGAGCCTCCAATGAATACAAGCGGGACCATTCGAGCGCTGTGCTGGCGCATATCAACATGGCCAGGCCAACCCAGAAGGCAACGCGACCCGCTGCCCAGCGTGCCAGTGCAGAAACTTCGACCTCACTGGTTGCAGCAGCCTGCGGCGCCATCAGTTCGCGTGAGCGCATCCAGCGTGCGAGTGCCGTGAGCCAGGCCCGTACCCCTGCCGCGAAACACCACCAAACGGAAAATCCGAGCAGGTAATAACTGCCATCAGCAAGCCAGGCACCCAGCCGTCCAGCTCTGTTCAGAATGGCCGGCCCAGCCCCAGAAGTTGACCACGCCTGGTCCTGAGGTGAATAGCTCAGCATGGCCAAAAGCCAAAATGCCAGCGCGACAATGCCCACGAGCAAAGCCAATTCACTGGCGAACCGGCCAGTTGCAGTTTGCTCGGGGGCGCCCACTCGGGTCCGGGTGGAGGTAAGAGTATTCAGTGTGTAAGTCATGCGGCCATCTTTGGCCCCAAGCTTAACGCAACTGCACGTCGCTTTCAGCGGGGAATTTTGCGCCGTTCCTTGACCAGAATGGCCCCGCCGTCAAGCGTTTCGATAAACCCTTGTTCTTCAAAATCCTTCATGACACGGCTCACCATTTCACGGGAAGCGCCCACCATTTTGGCAATATCCTGTCGGGACAGCTTGTCACGGATGATCATATGGTTTCCATCATCAAGCTCCGCGGATTCAAGCAGAACATTGGCGACACGGCCGTATACGCCCATGAGCGCCAGCGAGCCGATCTTTCGGTCTGCATTTCGCAGTCGCGCCACCAGACCATTCATCACTGCAAAGGCCATTGGCGCGTTTTCAGTAATGCAACGGTTGAAAGCATCGCGACCAAGCCAGAGCACGTCAGTCTGTATTTCGGCTTGCACGGTTGCCGAATGGGGCTGTCCGTCGATCAGGCTCATTTCACCGATGTAATCACCCGACTGCAACGATGCGAGGATGACTTCCCGAGCTTTGTGATCAGACATCAGGACGCGAGCCCTGCCGGACAAAATGATGTACAGAGCGTTGGATTTTGAACCCTGCTCGACGATCGTTTCGCCGCGTTTAAATCGCTGCTTGCTCACGGCAGCTGCCAGAGATTCCGCCTGCTGCGAGGTCATCAGCGAAAATAACGGCACTCGCTGGATCAGATCCAGATTGGTCAACATTGACATTCATTGCCCCAGGTACGGATTTCGTTGAATTCTTACAATCTGTGCTGTATTGCCTTGACTTTAACCGAACAAGTTGTTCTGACCTAAAAGTATGTCTGCACCCACCCTTGACTCCCCAAAACACGCCAAAGTCCTGATCCTGGGCTCCGGCCCTGCCGGCTACAGTGCCGCCGTCTATGCGGCGCGGGCCAACCTCAAGCCTGTGCTGATCACCGGCATCGCCCAGGGCGGCCAGCTCATGACCACCACTGATGTGGACAACTGGCCCGCTGATGTGGACGGCGTGCAGGGCCCTGACCTCATGCAACGCTTTGAAGCCCATGCCAAACGCTTCAACACCGAAATCATCTTTGACCACATCAACGCCGTTGACCTCAGCCAACGCCCCTTCACCCTGACGGGCGACAGTGGTTCCTACACCTGTGATGCCCTGATCATCGCCACCGGCGCCTCGGCCAAATACCTGGGCCTGCCCTCAGAGACCGCCTTCATGGGCAAAGGCGTCTCGGGCTGTGCCACCTGTGATGGCTTCTTCTACCGGGACCAGGTCTGCTGCGTGGTCGGTGGGGGCAACACCGCCGTCGAAGAAGCGTTGTACCTCTCCAACATCGCCAGCAAGGTGTACCTCGTGCACCGGCGGGACAAATTCAAGGCCGAACCCATTTTGGTGGACAAGCTCCATGAGAAGGTCAAGGCTGGCAAGATTGAGCTCAAAACCTTCCAGACGCTGGACGAGGTGCTGGGCGACGATACCGGTGTCACCGGCATCCGGCTCAAGAGCACGACAGACGGCTCCACCCATGACCTGACCCTCAAAGGCTGTTTCATCGCCATTGGACATGCCCCCAATACCGACCTCTTTGCAGGCAAGCTGGAACTGGCCGGGGGCTATATCGTGACCCAGTCCGGGCTCAAGGGGATGGCCACCATGACCAGTGTGCCAGGCGTATTTGCCGCAGGGGACGTGCAGGACCACGTTTACCGCCAGGCCATTACCAGTGCCGGTACCGGCTGCATGGCGGCGCTGGATGCCCAACGGTTTTTGGAGAGTTGACAAACACGCTATAATCCTAGGCTCTGCCTGATTTGACCGCCCTTCCCATGAGCAGTTAGGCCAGACATCTGGAGCATCAGGGCTACCGCCACCCTTATCAATTGGCGAGGTGAGGCTGGAACGACAGGGGCTGGTTTGCAATCCAGTGATGGCGTAACAGCCGTTTAAAAGTATCGGAGTGTCCTCATGGCACGAGTATGTGAAGTCACGGGCAAAGGCCCGATGGTCGGGAACAATGTTTCCCACGCCAACAACAAAACCAAGCGCCGGTTCCTGCCGAACCTGCAATACCGCCGTTTCTGGGTTGAGTCGGAAAATCGCTGGGTTCGCCTGCGGATTTCCAACGCAGGTCTGCGTTTGATCGACAAAAATGGCATTGACACCGTACTCGCAGACATGCGCGCACGCGGCCAAGCCTAATCCCACATTTACGGAGTAGCACCATGGCAACCAAAGGCGGACGCGAAAAAATCAAGCTGGAGTCCACAGCTGGCACGGGTCATTTTTATACGACCAGCAAAAACAAGAAGACCATGCCTGAGAAGATGTTGATCAAGAAATTTGATCCCAAGGCTCGCAAGCATGTGGAGTACAAGGAAATCAAGCTGAAGTAAGTTCAGCGTCGATCGCTCCATAAAAAAAAGCCCGGTCGGACCGGGCTTTTTTTTGTGCAGAGCCCAGTCAGGGCTCTGCATGGAAAATCTTGTCAGACAGCGGCCGCCCGCAAGCGCATGGAAAAATCCCGCAGCACAGCAACGCCGCTATCTTCAGCACGTCGACACCAGGCCTGCAAGTCCGCGGCCAGGTGCTCCCGGGAACGGCTTGTATTGAGCCAGACTTGGCGGAGCTCTTCACGCATGACCACCATCTTGTCGAGGACCGGCGAAGCAGCGCGGGCCTCGGCCAGCTGCGGCACAGCCGAGGCCGGAACCTTGTCGTGATCACGATGTAGCCAGCGAGTAGCCGCCTTGATCACGGAGGCATCGGCACTGCGGGCTTTCATGGTCTCAAACTCTGTGCGCACGGCGGCACGCATGCTGTTGGCATAGGCCGCCATGATTTCATAGCGGTTTGCAATAAGGGCTTCAAGCGTGCGGACGTCTGCTACCGGCCGAATGTCCCCGTACGCCATGCGTGGCGGCGTCTTTTTGACCTTGGCAAGACCCACCATCTGCATCAGGCTGATGTACATCCAGCCGATATCAAACTCATAGGGCTTGACAGACAACTTGGCCGATGTGGGATAGGTGTGATGGTTGTTGTGCAGCTCCTCGCCACCAATGATGATGCCCCAGGGCAGAATATTGGCGCTGGCGTCTGGCGCTTCAAAATTGCGGTAACCCCAGTAGTGCGCGGCGCCGTTGATAATGCCGGCAGCGGTAATAGGAATCCAGGCCATCTGCAGCGCCCAGACAGCAAGACCCGCAGCGCCGAACAGGGCCAGATCAATGATCATCATCAATCCAACACCCTGCCAGGAAAACCGGCTGTAAAGATTGCGTTCAAGCCAGTCATCTGGCGTTCCATGGCCATAACGTGCCAGGGTTTCCTTGTTTTTGGACTCGATGCGGTACAACTCGGCACCCTGCAGAAGCACTTTGCGAATACCATGTACGTGCGGGCTGTGCGGGTCATCCGCCTGCTCGCATTTGGCGTGGTGCTTGCGGTGAATTGCAGCCCACTCTTTAGTCACCTGGCCGGTAGTCAGCCACAGCCAGAGCCGGAAAAAATGGGAGGCGATAGGGTGAAGGTCCAACGCGCGGTGGGCTTGATGCCGGTGCAAAAAAACCGTCACGCTGACAATGGTGACGTGCGTCATCGCCAGGGCGAACAACACAATTTGCCACCAGGTGATATGCCACAGGCCGTGGCCCAACCATTCGATAACAGCGTTCAGCACGGCCCAATCGGGTAGCAACATATTGTTCAACTCTCTTGAAAAAGTTTGGATGTCATGGAAAACAATCAAGCAACCACCCGCGCCCAGACGCGCAATGGCCTAAGTTACATTTTATGACTTTTGGGGCGAACTGGCTACATCACGACGCCGCTTCACCCAAA
>JAHEBY010000288.1 GCA_024642025.1 Comamonadaceae bacterium
GAAGGCGTCGGCTCTGCGTCTGTGGGGGCATTCGTGGTTACTGAAGTCGCTGCGTCAGCCACCGCTGACTGGGAAGCATATTCGGGTGCTGGTACCGCATTGCTTTCACGCTCGTCGCGGCCGCCGCGCTTGCCGCGTTCACGTCCTTGCCTCTCGCGTTCGCGGTTTTCTTGCCCTTGTTGCCAGGAATTGTCGATGCGGTCACGTTCCCGCCGCACAGGCTGTCCATCAAGAGACGGGCTTTCAGAAGCGGGCAATGCGGGCCGATCTGCCTCCGCCGCCATCGCAATTGCCCGATCAACGTCTTGCACGACGATCTCACTGACCGTGTCATTTTGACGGTCTGGGCGTTGCGAGCGACGCCCGTTGCGGCCACGCCCCCCTTCTCGGGGCTCCCGCGGCTCGCGTCCTTCCGCCCTGGGCTCACTGTCGCGCGCAGACGATTGGCTTTCAACAGCTTCACCATCGCGTGCTGAATTGCGGTCATTGCGCTGACTGCGCTCTCGACGCTCGCCGCGTTGACCACGTTCCGCGCGTTCGCCCTGTTGGTCAGATGACTCTGCGCCACGGTTTCGGTCCTGATTCCGTGGCAGTCTGTCGTTCCGACCCTCGCCGCGAGCAGCATCCTGGCCGTTGGCTTCTGGAGCCTGTGGCTTTCCCTCGGCATCCAGACGTTCACGCGATGCAGTGCGGTCACCGCGATTGCCTCGGCCGCCCCGGCCACCGCGACCGCCTCGGCCGTCGGGACGGCCCTCGCTACGTCCGTCGTTGCGACCCTCACCGCGGTTACCTGGTCGTCGCCCATCGCCGCCACGTTTGTCATCACTGGAAGACTGCGAGGCAGTCGACGCGGCCGCGGAGGGTGGCGCAGCGGGTGCCACACCCAGCAGGCCTTTAACCCAGCCAAAAAAGCCCTTTTCAGCAGTGCCCTTTGCGCTGGCAGGTGCCGATACTGGTACAGCGGCTGCGGCGGTGGCTTGCGGGTTGGACGGTTCAGCGCGGGGTGAAGCCGTAGGCGCCGGAGCGTCTGGCAACACACCCTTGATGATCGGCGTTTGCTTGTTGGTGGGTTCCTGGGACCGCCTGGTCACACTGGTGGGGTCTTCCCGTTCTTCAGCCAGCTTGTAACTCACATCCATGTCGTCCAGACGCGGATCATCATGCTTGAGCCGTTCCAGCTTGTAGTTGGGTGTTTCCAGCGTCTTGTTCGGGATCATCAGGACGTTAATTCGCTGACGCAGTTCGATCTTGGCGATCTCTGTACGCTTTTCGTTCAACAAGAAAGACGCCACCTCGACCGGCACCTGGCACATGACCGACGCCGTGTTGTCCTTGAGAGACTCTTCCTGAATGACGCGCAAGATTTGCAAGGCGCTTGATTCGGTGTCCCGCACATGGCCCGAACCGCCGCAGCGTGGACATGGAATGGATGCACCTTCCGATAGCGCTGGCCGCAGTCGCTGGCGGCTCATTTCCATCAGCCCAAACTTGCTGATGGTGCCGAACTGTACGCGCGCACGATCCTGGCGCAACGCGTCGCGCAGGCGATTCTCGACTTCGCGGCGGTTGCGGCTCTCCTCCATATCGATGAAGTCAATGACGATCAGGCCGCCCAAGTCGCGCAGGCGCATCTGGCGCGCCACTTCGTCGGCGGCTTCCAGATTGGTACGTGTCGCGGTCTCCTCAATGTCGCCACCCTTGATGGCGCGAGCCGAGTTGACGTCCACCGACACCAGTGCTTCGGTATGGTCAATCACAATCGCTCCGCCAGACGGCAACTGCACGGTACGCGCGTAGGCGGATTCGATCTGGTGTTCGATCTGGAATCGGCTGAAGAGTGGTGAGTCGTCACGGTAGCGCTTAACCCGGGCAGCATGCTCGGGCATGACGTGAGCCATGAACTGCTGGGCCTGGTCGTACACGTCATCCGTGTCTATCAGGATGTCGCCGATATCGTGGTTAAAGTAGTCGCGAATCGCCCGGATAACCAGGGAAGACTCCTGATAAATCAGATAAGCGCCCTTGCCGCCTTTCGCGGCACCGTCAATGGCGGTCCAGAGTTTGAGGAGATAGTTCAAATCCCACTGAAGCTCTGGCGCGCTACGGCCGATGCCCGCGGTGCGGGCGATGATGGACATGCCGTTTGGATATTCCAGCTGGTCCATGTTTTCTTTTAGCTCGGCGCGGTCGTCACCCTCAATACGGCGGCTCACGCCACCGCCACGCGGGTTGTTGGGCATCAGCACCACATAACGGCCAGCCAATGATACGAAAGTGGTTAGCGCTGCCCCCTTGTTGCCGCGCTCTTCCTTTTCGACCTGAACCAGCATTTCCTGGCCTTCGCGGATGACATCCTGGATGCGCGCCTGCCCAACGGACACGCCTTCCTTGAAATACATGCGCGAGATTTCCTTGAACGGCAAAAACCCATGGCGCTCTTCCCCGTAGTCGACGAAACAGGCTTCGAGCGAAGGCTCGACGCGGGTTACGACGGCTTTGTAGATGTTGCCTTTGCGCTGCTCGCGCCCTTCGATTTCAATTTCGTAGTCGAGCAGCTTTTGACCGTCAACAATTGCCAGGCGGCGTTCTTCAGCCTGCGTGGCATTGATCAGCATCCGTTTCATGACGCGTTTCCTTTTTTATTCATTCTCATCGGATCTTGCGACCCTTTACCTGCTCAATACGAGCAAACGAAGCCTGAACAAACGTCTCGAAAACAGGGAACTGCTGGATAGCCCGGGCTCAGTGGTTGAGTCCGGGTTGTAGCGCGCGGATGGCGGCGAGTGAAGGAAGATTTGGATTTGCTATCGAAAAGATAACATTGCCCGCCCTTTTCATAGGCGCAACCGGCTGATTTTGTCCGGCAGTCAGCGCAAATAAGCGCCGCAGGCAGGTAAAAAGCAGGGCTGTCAACACAAACATGTCGCTTTGGTCCGTCTGCAAGCCATGGGCTCGCAGACTTGAGTATTCCGTTTTCAGTGTTTCAATTCGTCTGTTTTGGCCTGACGGCTTGAATGCCACTGAAGGCATTTGGCCTTCAGTCTGCAGACAATCCCGCCGGGCGGCATCGACCTTCCAGCGCGGCTGTTGGCCATCTGTGGACTAAACTCCACTTCGGCAAAGTGTCAACTTTCAGTCAAATCAACTACTTACAGCATTTCGCTAGTGAAAGACATTATAGGGGGCAATTCAGTCCCGTTAACGCCAGATGTGCACCCCAAAGCGCAGGGAATTGTCGTTGACGAGAACTCTGCCGGTCAGCGCCTGGATAATTTCCTGTTGCGGCTGCTCAAAGGCGTTCCAAAAACGCATGTGTACCGGATTATCCGAAGTGGTGAGGTGCGGGTGAACAAAGGTCGCGCTGGCGCCGATACACGTGTGGAGGCGGGCGATACCGTTCGGGTGCCGCCTGTAAGAGTTTCCGCGCGCATGGCCGAAAAGGCGAATTCCGCGCATGTAGCCCTGACCGAAATGAAGTCCCGTGGCGCGCCAATCCGTGATTTTCCCGTGTTGTTGGAAGACGACCATGTGCTGGCAATTGACAAACCCGCCGGAATAGCCGTACATGGGGGTTCAGGCATTAGTTTCGGCGTCATTGAGACAATGCGCATGGCGCGGCCACAGGCCAGGTTTCTGGAGCTGGTGCATCGGCTGGACCGGGAAACCAGTGGCATCCTGCTGATTGCCAAGAAGCGCAGTGCCTTGAAGCATTTGCAGGACCAGTTCCGGGAAAGAGAGACCGGCAAGACCTATCTGGCGCTGGTGGTGGGTCAATGGCCGGCAAACCGGAAAGTGTTGGACAAACCGCTTCTCAAATACCTGCTGACCGGGGGGCCGGACACTCTGGGCGAGGGCGAGCGACGGGTCAAGGTTGTTGGCAAGGATGATCCCAATGGGATGAAAGCCGTGACCTTGGTCAAAATCGCAGAAAGGCTGGATGCATACACCTTGCTGGAGGTGACCATCAAGACGGGGCGCACCCACCAGATTCGGGTTCACCTGGCGAGCGAAGGGTTTCCAATCGCGGGCGATGACAAATATGGGGATTTTGAGTTGAATCGAACCTTAAGCAAGATCGGCCTCAAGCGTATGTTTCTGCACGCCTGGCGGTTGACCGCAAGCCACCCGGCAGAAGGA
>JAHEBY010000289.1 GCA_024642025.1 Comamonadaceae bacterium
CGATCACGCAGGGCGCAAGGCGCTGTGGGAGCGGCTTCAGTTTGCGCTTGATGGTGAGCCCGACCCCTGGTTTGAACTGGACAAGGCGGCCATTGACACGCGTCAATTCGAAAAAATCACCGCATGACCGGAAATGTCAAAAAAATAGGCCATTAGCCCCCGTTAAATCTATGTTTATTGCTATATATAGTATAGCTATTTCACACTGGAAGAAGCAATATGACTGAATGGAAAAAGATCTGTCCGGTGTCTGACATCCCCGTGCTGGGGTCGCGACGTGTGGCGCGTGCTGCCGGCATGGACGTGGCTGTGTTCCGCAACGCAGCGGACGAGGTGTTTGCGTTGCTGGACCGCTGTCCGCACAAAGGCGGGCCGCTCTCGCAAGGCATTGTCTTTGGTACCAGCGTCGCCTGCCCGCTGCACAACTGGACCATCGGCCTGGGCGATGGCTGCGCCAAAGGGCCGGACGAGGGATGCACCCAAAAATTCAGTATCAAGGTGATTTCAGGCGAAGTTCATCTCAGCAGCCAGGAGCTGGCCACACTGGCGCTGGACGAGAAGCCGCCTGTAGCGGGCCCGTTGCGAAAGGCAACGGCAGACGCGACTTGAATCCAGACGTGCAAGCCATGCACCTCATTGCTCAGAGATGAACGTTAGAGAAACCCGCTCCACCTGCCCCTATTGCGGCGTGGGTTGCGGCGTCATCATCGAGTCCAGCGGCAACCAGATCACCGGCGTGCGGGGCGATCCGGATCACCCCGCCAACTTCGGTCGGCTGTGCACAAAGGGCTCCACGCTTCACCTCACAGCCAGTGCGCCCGTTACCCAGCAAACCCGGCTGCTGCAACCGATGCTTCGCCCTAGCCGGCAAGGCAAGCCCGAGCCGATAACGTGGGAACACGCGCTAAACCACGCCGCTGAAGGCTTTGCCAACATCATCCGAGATCATGGGCCCGACGCTGTGGGCTTTTACATTTCGGGCCAGCTGCTGACGGAAGACTATTACGTTTTCAACAAGCTCGCCAAGGGCCTGATCGGCACCAACAACGTGGATACCAACTCGCGTCTGTGCATGAGCAGTGCAGTGGCTGGCTACAAGCAGACGCTGGGCGCCGACGCGCCACCGAGCTGCTATGACGATGTCAACCACGCGCAGTGCGTCTTCATTGCTGGTTCCAACACCGCCTACGCGCACCCGGTGTTGTTCAGGCGAATTGAGGATGCAAAGGCAGCCAATCCGGCGATGAAAATCATTCTGTGCGACCCGCGCCGCACGGATACCGGAGAAATTGCCGACCTGCATCTGCCGATTCAACCCGGCACCGACGTCATGCTGTTCAACGGCATGTTGCACATCATGCTGTGGGAGGGATGGACAGACCCGGCCTACGTAGCCGCGCACACCACAGACTTTGATGCCCTGAAGGCGACCGTGCGCGACTACACGCCAGACCTTGTGGCGCAAACCTGCGGCATCCGCAAGGAAGACCTGTTTACTGCAGCCAAACTTTTTGCCGGTCTCGAAACAGGCCCTGACGGCGAAGCCACCCGCAAACCCACGCTCAGCCTGTACTGTCAGGGACTCAACCAATCCACCAGCGGCACAGCAAAAAATGCGGCCCTGATCAACCTGCACCTGGCCACCGGGCAGATTGGCAAGCCTGGCGCGGGTCCGTTTTCGCTGACCGGCCAGCCCAATGCCATGGGCGGGCGCGAGGTTGGTGGTCTGGCCAACTTGCTCAGCGGGCACCGCGACATGGCCAACCCAGTGCATCGAGCCGAAGTGGCCGCGCTGTGGGGTGTGCCAAGCGTGCCAGACAAACCCGGCAAAACGGCTGTGGAGATGTTTGAGGCCGCCGCAGACGGCGAGATCAAGGCCCTGTGGATTGCCTGTACCAATCCGGCCCAGAGCATGCCCGATCAGGCCACGGTGCGCCGCGCGCTGGAGCGCGCTGAGCTGGTCATCGTGCAGGAAGCCTTTGCCACCACCAGCACCTGCGCCTATGCGGACCTGCTGCTGCCCGCTACGACGTGGGGCGAGAAGGAAGGCACGGTCACCAACAGTGAGCGGTGCATCAGCCGCGTCCGCGCGGCCGTTGAGGCACCGGGCAAGGCGCGCCACGACTGGGCCATTGTGGTTGACTTCGCGCAGCGAATCGAAAAACTGCTGCCTGCACGCGCTGCCATTGCCGGCGCGAGCCAGACCCAAGCTCGGTTGGCGTACCAGACGCCGGAGCAAATCTGGATGGAGCACCGTGAATCCACCCGGGGCCGTGACCTTGACATCACAGGCCTGAGCTACACCATGCTGGAGCGGCAAGGGCCGCAACAGTGGCCCCTGCCCGCAGGCGCCACCGTGGGCAAAACACGGTTGTACGAAGACGGCGTATTCCCCACGCCTGACGGGCGCGCCACGTTCGCCAACACGCAGTACAAACCGACCTCAGAAACCCGCGAATCGCGCTACCCGTTTTCCCTGACCACCGGCCGCTTGCGCGACCAGTGGCACGGCATGAGCCGCACCGGCACGCTGGGCCGGCTTTTTGGCCATGTGGCAGAGCCCTGCATCCAGATGAACCCGCAAGACATGGCGCGACGCCTGCTCAAGGACGGCGATCTGGTACACGTGACCAGCAAGCGCGGCTCCATCGTGGTGCCGCTGCAAGCCAGCCCGGATGTAGGCATGAGCCAGGCATTCATGGCCATGCATTGGGGCGAAGAATATCTGAGTGGTTGCTCCAGCACAGGCGAGGCGCTGACCGGCGTAAATGCGCTCACCACGTCAGCGTTCTGCCCCAGCTCAAAGCAGCCGGAGCTCAAGCATGCCGCGGTGAAGATTCTCAAATGCGAGTTGCCGTGGTCCCTGCTGGGCGTGGCCTGGCTGGCACCTGCAGAGGTGCTGCAAGCTCGCGAATCCCTTCAAAAGTTGATGCGTCGCTTTCCGTTTGCCGCCTGTGTGCCTTTTTCCGGGGCAGTGGCGCTGAATGAAAACCCCGAGCTCGACCAAGCAGAACGCAGCGGGGTGCTGTTTCGCGCGGCCGCCCACGAAGCCCCGCCCGACGAGCTACTCCAAGCGGTAGAACAACTTCTCGGCCTTGGCGGCCCCGAGGTGCTGCGCTACGCCGACGCAAAGAAGGGTCAGCGCCGCAGTGCACGCCTCGTGCGCGTTGCCAGTGAGGCGGGCTCGGCGCTGGGAGACCGGGCCGATTTGCAGGGTTTTGTGCTGGCCGGAGACATCAGCGCCGAGGCCTGGATCAAAACCGTGCTGCAAGAGCAACTGCCGGCGCAAACCTATGGCAGATTGCTGCTGGTGCCCGGCTCCAAGGCACCACTCGCGGTGCAAAGCCGAGGCAAGCAGGTGTGTGCCTGCTTCAACGTGACCGAACCGGCAATCTACGACACCCTTACGTCCTGCACCGGGTCACCGGATGAACGTCTGGCCCAATTACAGGGCGCCCTGAAATGCGGCACCAACTGCGGCTCCTGCGTGCCCGAGCTCAAGCGCATGGTGCGCACCAACGCAGAAGGCATGCACAAGACGGACGCCGTTCTGGCATAAGCTCATAGCGGCCAGTCATCAGCATTCACCGACAATGCGCCCATGAGGCATGCATCGTGGGCATAGGGCAATACATCAAGGAAATCGGGCGCGGCAAAGATGGCGCGCGCCCGCTCACGCGCGAGCAGGCCGCGGACCTGTTTGGCCAGGTGCTGGACGGCACCGTGACCGACCTTGAAATTGGCGGGTTTTGCCTGGCCATGCGAATCAAGGGCGAAACCGCGCAGGAGATGGCGGGCTTTCTGAATGCCACCGACACCCGGTTGAACAAAATCCCCGCTGGCGACAAACCGCTGGTCGTCATACCCAGCTACAACGGCGCGCGCAAGCTGCCGGTGCTGACACCACTGCTCGGCCTGCTGCTGGCGCGTGCTGGCATGCCAGTGCTGATTCACGGCACGGCCACCGAATCCAGCCGCGTTTACACGTCAAAAGTGCTTTCAGCCCTTGAGATATATGCTCCATCAGATATAAAAACGATAGCACCCGGCGAGTTGATGTTTGTACCAACAGCCCTGCTCTGCCCGGGTTTGCAGCGCTTGCTGGATGTGCGCCGGGTGGTGAACCTGCGC
>JAHEBY010000290.1 GCA_024642025.1 Comamonadaceae bacterium
CCTGTTCATTTCCAATTATGTGTTGCAGAACGTGCTGGACGCGGTGAAGCGGGTTCCTGGCACCACCAATGTGCAGATTTTCGGGGCGAAGGATTACGCCATGCGCATCTGGCTCCGCCCGGACCGTATGGCCCAGCTGGGCGTGACGGTGGCCGACATCAGCGGCGCGGTCGGCGAGCAAAACGCACAATACGCAGCGGGCAAGATCGGCGCACCACCCGACAACACCGAGGAGCTCACGCTCACGGTAACCGCCAGAGGCCGCCTGCTGGAGCCGGAGCAGTTTGGCAATATCGTTATTCGCAGCGGGGCCAACGGCGCGCTCGTTCGCCTCAAAGACGTGGCGCGAGTGGAACTGGGCAGCAAAGACTACAACTTCTATGGCCGAGTGAACGGGCACCCGTCGGTGCCGGTGGGCGTGTTTTTACAGACCGGCGCCAATGCGCTGGAAACCCGTGCGGCAGTGGAAAAAACGCTTGAGCAGCTCAAGGCCAAATTCCCCGAAGGCCTGACTTATTCCACGCCGTATGACACCACACCATTTGTGTCGGAATCCATTCACGAGGTCGTAAAAACGCTGGCCGAAGCCATGCTGCTCGTCTTTATCGTGGTGTACCTCTTTTTGCAGAGCTGGCGCGCCACCATCATCCCCACGCTGGCTGTGCCGGTATCGCTCATTGGCACCATGGCGGGCCTGCAGTTGTTGGGCTACAGCATCAACACGCTCACGCTGTTTGGCATGGTGCTGGCCATCGGCATTGTGGTGGACGATGCCATTGTGGTGCTGGAAAATGTGGAGCGGCTCATGTATGAAGAGGGCCTGAGTCCGCGTGACGCTGCCGTGAAGGCCATGCAACAGGTTACCGGCCCGGTGGTAGCCATTGTGCTGGTGTTGTGCGCGGCATTCATTCCGGTTGCTTTTCTGGGCGGCTTGGCGGGCGAGCTGTACCGACAGTTCTCCGTGACCATCTCGATCGCCGTGGTGCTTTCAGGTTTGGTTGCGCTGACGCTTACACCCGCCTTGTGTGCAGTGTTGCTCAAGCCTGGCGTTGAGCGCAAGAATCGTTTCTTTGACTGGTTCAACCGCAGTTTCGCGCGTCTCACGCACCGCTATACACGTGGCGTGGCTTTTTTCCTCAAGCGTGGTGTGGTCGGTATGGCCCTGTTCGTTGCCATGGGCGCTCTGACAGGACTGCTTTTCAAGACGGTGCCAGGTGGCCTGGTTCCCGATGAAGACCAAGGCTACTTCATAGGTGCGGTGATATTGCCCGAAGGCTCGTCGCTGGAGCGCACCAACGGTGTGGTCAAGCAGGTTGAGGCGGCCATGTCGCAGAACAAGAACATCGACTCCATTTTCAGCCTGGTTGGCCTTAACTTTCTCGGTGGTGGTGGTCTGAAGTCGTCTGCTGCCACCATGTTTTTCCCGCTGCGCCCCTGGGGTGAACGCAATCAGACTGCCAAGGAGCTTGTCGGCGAAACCTACATGAAGACCGGTGGCATCAAGGAAGGATTGCCGCTGGCTTTTGCGCCGCCATCCATTCAGGGTTTGGGGCAGACGGGTGGCTTCGAGTTTTACCTGCAAAACAAGGGTGATGGTGGTGTGCGCCGCCTTGCCCAATTGTTGCCGGGCTTGCTCGAAGAGGCCAACAAGCAACCTGAGCTGCAAGGTGTCAAGTCACTTTGGCAGGCCAATTCACCGCAGATTTTTGTAAATGTTGACATTGAGAAGGCCCGCAGCCTGGGCGTTTCGGCGCCGGACATTTTCAATACGCTGGCTGCCACGCTGGGTAGTTATTACATTAACGACTTCAATAAGAGCGGGCGAATTTATCAGGTGCTGATGCAGGCGGAGGGTGAGTACCGCTCGAAGCCCGATGACATTGGTGCCCTTTTTGTTCGATCCAAATCCGGACAGATGGTCCAGATTCGCTCCGTGGCTGACGTGAAGTTTGTCGCCGGCCCGGATTCGGTGCAGCACTTCAACGCGTTGCCGAGCATTCAGGTTTTGGGAGAGCCCAAACCCGGCTTCAGCTCCGGGCAAGCGATTGCAGCCATGGAGCGAGTGGCCAACAAAGTGCTACCGGCTGACGCGGGTTTTGACTGGGGCGGCTCGGCCTTTCAGCAAAAGCGCAGCGGCAGTGCGGCAGGGGTTGCGTTGGGCGCGGGTTTCTTGATGATCTTCCTGATTCTGGCCGCCCAATACGAAAAGTGGTCGCTTCCGCTATCGGTGCTGCTGGCGCTGCCATTTGGCATTTTTGGCGCGTTGCTGGCGGTTTACCTGCGCAAGTTTGACAACGACGTGTATTTTCAGATTGGCCTGGTTACCTTGCTGGGCCTGTCAGCAAAAAACGCGATTCTGATCGTGGAGTTTGCCACTGTGAAGGTGCATGAAGGCTGGACGCCCGTGGCGGCGGCGCTGGAGGCAGCCCGTCTGCGCTTCAGGCCGATTCTGATGACGTCTCTGGCGTTTATTCTGGGCGTGGTCCCGCTAGCCTTTTCCACGGGTGCTGGCGCCGCAGCCCGGCAGTCTATCGGCACGGGCGTGCTGGGTGGCATGCTGGCGGCTACCTTCCTCGCTGTGTTTCTGGTGCCGCTGTTTTTCAAGCTCGTCAACGATTGGCACTTTCGCAGCAAACCGGAAGATTTTGATTTGCTCAAACATCCGAACGATGCTGCCATAACCCACCATGTCTGAAACTCGAATCATGAAGCAATTTATTGCCTTTGCCCCCGTGCAACCTCGCAATTATGCTATTCATAAAATAGCGTTTTGCCTCGCTGGCCTGCTGGCAGGCTGTGGTAGTGTGCCCCCGGCGCAACCGTACCAGCGCCCTGCACTACAACTCCCAGGCGCCATGCTGGTGGGGGCGGCCGCGCCGGGGCAGACGGACGTGATTTCCGGAGGTGCCGACAACGTCGACTGGATGAACTGGTGGAAAGCCTTTCAGGACCCTGTGCTGGATGGCCTGATGAATGAGGCTGCCAGCAACAGCCAGGACCTCGCTTTGGCTGCGGGCCGCATTGCTGAGGCAAGAGCCATGTTGGCCCAGAACGAGTCCAGCCTGTATCCGACGGTTGATTTCAACGCTGGCGCCTCGCGCAGACGGGCCAGTGAAAATTCGGCAACTTTTGGCCCAACATCCAAGCCGTATTCAAATGACCGGCAGCTTGGCCTGAGTGCCAGTTACGAGATCGATTTCTGGGGCCGCTATGCCCGTGCAGATGATGCGGCCCGTGCGCGTTTACTGGCCCAGACGGCCAGCCGTGGGGCTGTTCTCACCACGTTGTATGCCAACGTGGCGCAGAGCTACTTTCTGCTTCGCGGACTGGACGCGCAATTTGCCCTGGCAGAGAAAACCCTGCAGACACGCCAGGAGACGCTGCGCCTGCAACAAAAGCGGTTAAAGGGGGGTGTCGTAGGCGAGCTCGACCTGCATCAAGCCGAATCTGAAGCCGCCAGCGCCCAGGCCACGCTGCTCGTGACGCAGCAGAACCGAAGCAACGCGGAGTCTGCGCTTGCGCTGCTCGTGGGCCGGTCACCGGCCTCCATTGCCAGCCCGGTGCTGGAGCGGGGACTGCCGCTGGACGCTTTGGCCAGTCGAGCAGTGATACCCGCAGGCTTGCCGTCGGATGTGCTGACCCGCCGCCCGGATATCGTTAGTGCCGAGCAAAACCTGATTGCTGCCAATGCCGATATTGCGCAGGCTCGAACGGCCTATTTCCCGCGGCTGAGCCTCACCGCCAGTGTGGGGCTGCAGTCCAAGGACCTGTCCGACTTGTTTGAGCCTGCGTCCCTGTTCTGGAACCTGCTTGGCAACCTGACCCAACCCATTTTCCGTGCTGGGGCCATCGATGCCACCGTGGCAGCGACCAATGCGCGCCAGCAGCAGGCTGTTGCGCAATACACGCAGACTGTTCAAAGCGCGTTTCGGGATGTGCATGACGCGCTGAACAATCTGAGCGCAGGGCGCAATATAGCGGCCACCAGCGCCCAGCGAATCGAGGCGCTTCGCCAAACGCTGCGTCTGGCCGAGTTGCGGTACAAAAACGGTTACTCAAGCTACCTGGAGGTACTGAACGCCCAGCGCGATCTGGCGCAGGCAGAAAGTGGCCTGGTGGACACCCAGC
>JAHEBY010000018.1 GCA_024642025.1 Comamonadaceae bacterium
CCATCGCCAACGATGTTGCACTTCCGGGGGGGGCGAGCAGGCATCAGCAAGGAACATTACCCGGAGCTGGACCCCGCGTTCTACGATGACGTGGCAAAGGCCTACGGAGACGAATTGCGTTCTCTCGCCGCCGCAGGCTGTACCTACGTGCAGATGGATGACACCAATCTGGCCTACCTGTGCGACGAAAAAATGCGCGAAGCCGCACGCCAACGCGGAGATGACCCCAATGAACTGCCGCACCGGTATGCCTGGTTTATCAACAAGGTGGTTGCCCAGAAGCCGCCCGGCATGTTGCTGGCCATGCATCTGTGCCGTGGCAACTTCAAAAGCACACACGCCGCAGCGGGCAATTACGAACCCGTAGCCGAAGCCCTGTTAAAGGAAATGAATCTGGACGCATATTTCATGGAGTACGACGACGACCGCAGCGGCGACTTCAAGCCATTGCGCTACCTGCCCAAGGGCAAGACGGTGGTCCTGGGTCTGGTAACCACCAAATTTGGCGAGATGGAAAGCAAGGACGAGCTCAAACGGCGCATTGAAGCCGCTTCACGCTACGCCCCGTTGGAGCAGCTTGCGCTTTCACCGCAATGCGGCTTCAGCAGCACGGTGCATGGGAACAATATTGCCGTTGAAGCCCAGCGCAGCAAGCTGCGGCTGGTCATAGAGACAGCACAAGAGGTCTGGGGCAACACCTAGGAATTTCACTCGAGAATCGGCGTCAGGTGATCGGCGCCGGATTGAACAAAACCAGGGCGTTGTGCAGCTTCCAGTGCTCGGCCCAGGTTTTCTTGCCGCTGGCCACCTCGAGCATGAGGTGAAACAGCTCCCAGCCTACCTCTTCAATGCTTGCCTCGCCGCTGGCGATGCGTCCGGCGTTAACGTCCATCAGGTCGTGCCAGCGTTCGGCCAGATCGTTGCGCGTGGCAACCTTGATCACCGGTACCGGGGCCAAGCCGTAGGGCGTTCCCCGACCGGTTGTAAAAATATGCACATTCATGCCGGCGGCCAATTGCAGGGTCCCGCAGATGAAATCGCTCGCGGGCGTGGCCGCAAAAATGAGGCCCTTTTGCCTGAGCTTTTCACCGGGCGCCAGGACACCCGCTATTGGTCTTGAGCCAGATTTGACGATTGAACCCATTGCCTTTTCTACGATGTTCGACAGGCCGCCCTTCTTGTTGCCCGGCGTCGTATTTGCGCTTCGGTCCACCAAGCCCTTGCTCAGGTAATTGTCGTACCACTCCATTTCGCGAATAAGTTCCTGCGCCACTTCGGGGTTGGCGGCGCGGGCGGTGAGTTGGTCGATGGCGTCGCGCACTTCCGTTGTCTCTGAAAACATCACCGTTGCGCCGGCGCGTACCAGCAAGTCCGTCGCAAACCCCACAGCCGGATTGGCTGTGACGCCACTAAAGGCATCGCTTCCGCCGCATTGAACCCCCACCACCAGATCCGCCGCCGGGCAGGCTTCACGTCGCCGGAGGTTCAGGCGCTCCAGGTGCACTTTGGCCTGCCGCATGATGGAGTCGATCATGGACATGAAGCCAACGTGGGATTCATCCTGCAGACACACCACATCAAGCGACTCATGCTCTATGGGCTTCTGATCAATGGCACTGGCACGCCGGTCCACAATCGGGATCGAGCCTTGGGGTAGCAGTCGGTCCGGCTGCAGCTTCTCACATCCAAGGCTGACTACCATCACCTCACCGCCAAAATTCGGGTTGAGGCTGATATTGCGCAGAGCGCGAATCGGGATCACTGCGTCGGGGGCGTCGATCGCCACACCGCACCCATAGCTGTGCTCCAGACCGACCACATCATCTACATGCGGGTACAACGGCAATAACTCTGACTTGATACGGTGTACCGCAAAATCCACAACACCGGCCACACACTGCACGGTAGTGGTTATCGCGAGAAGGTTGCGGGTGCCAACGGATCCATCGGCATTGCGATATCCTTCAAACGCATAACCGTTTAATGGCTGGGTTTCAGCTCTGTTTTCAGTCGCGATGGGTAAATCTGCAAGCTTGCGCGCCTCAGGCATCTTCAGCAGGCGCTCATGAACCCAACTGCCTGCTGGCAGGTCACTCAAAGCCAATCCGATGACTACGTTGTAGCGTCGAACCGGCATGCCAGCCGCGATATCTACCAGCGCAACTTTATGCCCCTCAGGCACTTTTTCGCGCAACGTCAGGCCAGAAGGGAACCTGGCGCCAGAGGCAAGTCCGCCCTTGTTGACGACGATGGCAACATTGTCATCCGCGTGCATGCGGATAAACAATGGCTGCATGGGATCAGGAATCGACATATGTTGCCTGCATCCCCCGGCCTATTGGGAACCCATTGAATTGATCAACCCTGCCAGCCGCTCAAGTTCTTCAGGCTTGAGGTCAACCAATGGGGGACGAACCGGCCCCGCGTCATGGCCGACAAGTTTGGCTCCGGCCTTGACAATGCTCACCGCGTAACCAGGCGTCCTGTTGCGAATTGCCAAATAGGGCATAAAAAAGTCCCGCAGTATCCGATGCTGCGTCTCATGATCGTCGGAAGCCACCGCCCGATAAAAGTCCATTGCAGTTTTGGGGATAAAGTTGAATACCGCTGACGAATAGACAGGGGTCCCCAAGGCTTTGTAGGCGGCCGCGTAAACTTCGGCGGTGGGCAGCCCGCCGAGATACGAAAACCGGTCACCCATGCGCTGATAAATCGCGACCATCGCTTCGATGTCGCCCACGCCATCCTTGAATCCAATCAGGTTTGGGCAGCGGTCTGCCAATGTAGCGAGTGAATCTGGCGTCAGCTTGCAGACGTTTCTGTTGTAAACAATGACGCCAAACTTCACGCTCTTGCAAACTGCCTCCACATGGGCGATGAGGCCCTCCTGCCCGGCCTCCGTAAGATAGTGGGGCAACAACAAAACGCCATGGGCACCCAAACGCTCCGCCTCTTTGGCACAGGCAATAGCAAAGCGCGTGGGGCCACCCGCACCGGCGATGATCGGGACCATGCCACGGCAAGTGTCCACTGCTGTCTTGATGACCGCAGGATACTCATCACCCGTCAGTGAAAAAAATTCGCCGGTTCCACCTGCCGCAAACAGTGCGGACGCGCCATATGGCGCAAGCCACCTGAGGCGTTCAGCGTAGCTGGCGGGCCGAAAGTCACCCTGTTCATCAAAGTCTGTGACCGGAAACGAAAGCAGGCCACTACTGACAATCTGTTTGAGTTCTTGAGGATTCATTCTTTATCTTTTCGATTGTGCAAGCGCCTATTTCAGGAGCAAATGGGGAAGCCAGAGGGACAAAGCGGGCACATAAGTTACCATGCCCAAGACCAGCAAGAGAGCCCCAAAAAATGGGAGAAGCGCACGAACCACCCTCTCTATCGGAATCTTTGCAACCGCTGCGCCGACGAACAACACGCCCCCTACCGGTGGTGTGATCAAGCCCATTCCAAGGTTAACCATCATGATCATGCCAAAGTGCACAGGATCGACGCCGATAGCCTTCACAACCGGCATGAGGATAGGCGTCATGATCAAAATCAACGGGGCCATGTCCATCAACGTACCCAGCACGAGTAAGAGCACGTTGACCATCAGCAGGATCACATAGCGGTTGTCTGACAAAGACGTGAATGCGCGCGTAATATGCTGGGGGATTTGCATCAACGTCATGATGTAGCCAAAACTGGCTGCGAAACCAATCAGGATCATCACAATCGCAAGCGTCTTGACGGTCCGATGCATCAACTTGGGTAACTCATTCCACTTGTAGTCCCGATAGATGCACATCGTCACAAAGAATGCCCATATTACGGCAATCGAGGCTGACTCGGTGGCGGTAAAGACTCCGGACAGAATCCCGCCAAGAATGATGACCATGGTCATCAATCCCCACAAGGCATCGGCGCAGATGCGCAGCGCTTCCCGTAGTGGCACGCTCTCACCCTTTGGGAAATTACGTTTTTTGGCGATGAACAGGCACATGATCGCCAAAGTAAGACCCAGCAACAAACCCGGCAAGACACCGGCCAGAAAAAGTGCCGCAATGGAAACCGACCCACCTGCGGCCAACGAGTAGATCACCGCGTTGTGGCTCGGCGGTATGAGAATGGCCTGAACGGAGCCGCTGACCGTAACGGCTGTGGCGAACTCCCGTGGATAACCTTTTTTCTCCATTTCTGGAATCAGCACCGACCCGATTGACGCAGTATCTGCCATTGACGAACCCGAAATGGCGCCGAAGAATGTGGAAGCCAAAATATTGACCAGCGATAGCCCGCCGCGCAGGAATCCAACGAGGACGCTAGCAAAAGAAACCAGTCGCCTCGACATCCCCCCCTCGGCCATGATGGCGCCGGCCAACACAAAAAACGGGATGGCGAGCAGCGAAAATTTGTTCACACCCGCAGCAATTGCGATCATGATGGCGTCGAGCGGGATGTCTATCCACCACGCACCCAACAACGCTGACAGGCCCATGGCATACGCCACGGGCATACCAATCAGGATCAGGATGAGAAACGATCCAATCAGTACAAAAGCGTCCATCAGACGGCCTCCGCTTCCGGTGATGCATGGTCATAGGTCACTATCCTGCGGTCCGCCTGAGAGCCAAAAATCATGTACTCAAGCACAAATAAAAGCGTAATGAAGCCCCCCACCGGCACCGGCATGTAAGTTGCGCCAACTGGCATCCAGGGAATTTCTCCCACACTTTGCAACCATGTTTCGTTGCATAGTTTTGCTCCGTAAAAAACCATGAATCCCGAAACCGCAAGCAACAGGAGTTGCACCAGGTTGCCCGCTATCCGCCGAACATTCGCCGGCAAACGATCAGTCATCATCGCAACGGCAATATGCGACCCGGCACGATAAGCCGCTGCGGCACCAAAAAAAGTGAACACAACCATCAACAAAATGGAGATGGGTTCTGGCCAACGCGATCCAGTGCCCAATACATAGCGCGCAAAGATTCCCCACGGAATGATCAGCGACATCACAAAGACCGATGCGCCGGAAATCCAGATGCAGGCCTGGTAGAGCCCATCGTTAAAGGACAGTATCTTGTTCTTCATGAGCAGTGCCGAAAAATTTACAGCGGAGGACTCGCGCGAGCGAGCCTCCGCCAGACTATTCACGCGATTCGTATTACCCTATTTGGTCGCGTCAATACGGGCCATCAGATCGGTAAATTTGGCTCCGTATTTGGCGCGAACCGGGGCGGTGGCGTTGAAGAAGAGCTTTTGATCGACCGTCACAAACTCAATGCCGGCTTCTTTGAGCTTTGCCGTGTACTCAGCCACGCTCTTGTCCCACAGTCCGCGCTGATCCATCTGCGCTTCACGAGCAACCTTTTTCATCAGCGACTTGTCATCAGCAGACAACTTGTCCCAAGCCACCTTGGACATGACCAGAATTTCCGGGATGATCAGGTGGTTGGTCTGCGCGTAATACTTGACCCCCGTCGTGTAATGATTTGCGGTGAAAAAGCTTGGAGGGTTGTTCTCGGCGCCATCAATCACGCCAGTCTGCAACGCGCTGAACACCTCGCCGTATGACATGGATATTCCATTTCCACCCATGGCGTTCATGGTGTCGACAAAGAGTGGGTTACCCATCATGCGGACCTTGACCCCGGCCAGATCCGCCGGAGTCTTGACAAGCTTCTTGGTGTAGAGGCTTCGCGCACCGCCATCCATCCACGCCAATCCAACCAGTTTGGCCGGGCTGTTGGTCACCTTGTCAAGCAAATCAGCACCAATAGGCCCGTCGATCACGGCGCGCATGTGGGGAATGTCCCGGAACACAAATGGCATGTTGAAGACGTCAACATCCGGAACAACCGGGCCAATCACACCCAGCGAAATTCTTGCCAGTTGAATGGCACCAATTTGTGCTTGTTCAACAGCCTCTTTTTCCTGCCCGAGTACAGCGCCTGAGAACATTTGCACCTTTATACGGCCATTGGTTGCCGCGTCAAGGCGCTTGCCCATGTTTTCCACTGCAACCACTGTTGGGTAGCCGGCTGGGTGTGTATCGTGGGCCTTCAGAACAATATTCTGTGCAGATGCAGGCAGTGCTACGCCAAAAGTAGCTGCTGCAAGCGTTGCGGCAATGAAATGTCTGCGAAAGTTCATGGTTGTCTCCTTTTTAAAACCAGGTTGAAAACGATTGACACAAATTGCAGTCATGCTGCGCGCCGCGCACGGCTTGCAGCAGAATCCGCGGGGAAACGGGAAAACACCGGTTCGGGCAGACCGGTAAATTTAGTCTCTATGGCGAAAAGAGCACCATCCAGCGAGTCGCCATGGTCGCTAGTCAACATGGGCTGTATCGACGTCACGAACATGACGTTCATGTCCGAACCACCGAACGCACACATGGAAGGTTTTGTGACCGGGACCAGCAGGGAAGAAACCAACTGCCCGAAAGCATTGAAGCAATGGACGCGCGCTCCATCGTTTCCACATATCCAGTAATTGCCTTCACGATCAACAGTTGCGCCGTCAGGCCGGCCGGGTAACGGATTCATGTCTGCAAAATTTCGCCGACCCGAAATGCTCCCAGACAACGAATCAAAGTCAAATACCCAAATCTGCTGAACAGACGGGTGTGAATCGGACAAATAGAAAGTCCGATCATCCGGGCTGAAGGCCATTCCGTTGGGCGTGATCAGTTCACCCAGCTTCATCTCGCTCAACCCATTTTCATCGAGGCAGAATATGCCACCAACCGGAGCGGCCGCAGACATATCCATACACATCGTGCTCAACCAGAGGCGTCCGCTTCTGTCGCATCGCCCGTCGTTGAAACGCATGTTCGGCATTGCGTGAGTGATACCTGCCAGCAATGTTGTCTCAACATTTGGGCAGGCTAGCAGATCGACCAAAAACACGCCACTTTCCATTGCGGCGACGACCGATAAGGCGTTTGGAGTCTTGCGACTCGTCAATGAGATGCAGCCCACGCGTTCGGGTGTATTCCAGGTTCTGTGCTCGCGATTAGCCCAGTCAAGTCTGTGAATGTGCCGCCCTTCAATGTCAACCCAGTACAAAGCCTGCTCGGCAACAGACCAGACCGGACACTCCCCGACACGGTCGCGTCTGGAAGTGAGCACCTCAGCGTTGGGCATGCTCATTGATTGAATGGCCCGGTGCGAACAAACATTCCGCCCTGAAACTGCACAGCCGCATCGCTTAAATCAGGTGCCGAGGTCTTTGCGTATACAGCATCACGGAACACATCGGAACTGTCTTTCGGAACATATCCAACGTGGCGGGCCCGCGAGTTGTCCCACCAGGTAACTGCATTGTTCGACATGCCGAAAATAATCGTGTGCCCCAGCACCGGCGTACTCAGGCAGGCTGAAATCAAGCGATGCAGGTCATCAAAGCTGATCCAGGTGGCAAGCATGCGCCGGTCCTTGGGTTCGGGGAACGAAGATCCAATTCGCACACATGCCGTTTCGATGCCATACCGGTCAAAATAAAGACGGGCAAGATCCTCCCCAAAGGCCTTGCTCAGGCCGTAGAGACCATCGGGGCGCGGCGGATTGTCGGCGTCGATGGTCTCGGACTGCCTGTAAAAGCCCGTCACATGGTTCGAGCTGGCAAAAATAATTCGTTTAACGCCCTGCTTTCTCGCCGCTTCATACAGGTTGTAAGCGCCAAGAATATTGCCTTTTAAGATGGGTTCGAACGGTGACTCGACTGACACACCGCCAAAATGGACAATTGCATCGACTCCCTGGACCATCTCCATAACCGCTGCTGCATCTGCCAAGTCGGCTACAACGACCTCCTCGCGATCCGCAGCCGGGCCAAATGGAAGCCTGTCCGAAAGTCTGAGCAAGTTGCAATTTGACTTCAGGCGACCACGCATGGCGGTGCCCAAGCCGCCGGCAGCGCCGGTCATCAGGATTCGATTGTGCAAATTCATCTTTTAGGGGCTGTTCAAATCGCGAAGCAGCAGCTACCATCGCAGCTGAGTTGTATGTTGTCTGACAACAAAAATGATTTTTAATGAGGTAACGGTGCCTGTCAAGGCTTTTTGGATGAACCCCATACAAACCCCTAGCCCCGAGCTTCAAAGCGAGGCGACCGCCCCGAATGATTTCGCCGCGCAGGCAATTGACAGACCGCGTCGGGTCAAGGGTTTGGTTGGAGAAATTGTTGGTGCGCTCAGCCTGCACATTCGGGACGGCCTTCTCAAGCCAGGCGATCGACTTCCCACGGAAGCCGCCATCATGTACCGGTTCGATGTGAGCCGAACGGTCGTTCGCGAAGCGATCTCAAGGTTGCAGGCATCGGGGCTGGTTGAAACGCGGCATGGTGTCGGAACTTTTGTGATGGCGCCGACACGCGATAGCAATTTCAAAATTCTGGCGCAGGATCTCGCTACCGTTGCCGATGTCATTCAGGTGCTGGAGCTCCGAATCGGACTCGAGACAGAAGCTGCGGGACTTGCGGCCCGGAAAAGGACACAAAAGCATCTCGCAGCCATGCAAGCAGCGCTTCAAGGGTTTCAGGAGTCGATCGACCATGACTCAGATGCGGTTCCGCCTGACTTCCAGTTCCATCTGGAGATTGCCAACGCGACGGGGAACCAGCACTTTGCCGACCTGATGACTTATCTGGGCACCATGATCATTCCGCGCACAAGGGTCAACACGCCGCAACACGCTTCTGAGGGGCGCCTCAAATATCTGCAGCGAGTCAATCGTGAGCATCAGAAAATTTTCAACGCCATCCGAGACCAGGACAGCAACCGCGCACGTGCCGCCATGCGGACGCATTTGTCCAACAGCAGCAATCGTCTGCGCAAGACACAGAGCAAAAATGCCAGGTGAAATCGGCTCTGCGGCCGCAGGTTGAAAGAAAATTGCTTGAAACTTCATGAAAACCCACTTGTGACGAACTCTGGGGCTCGCGCCGCGTTTTGGGAAGGGGTCCGCGAAACCATTGTCATCGTGCCCTCCTACCTGCCATTTGCGTTGGTGTGTGGCGTGGCTTCGGTCAACGCCGGGCTGACCTCTGGTGCGGCGCTGGGCCTGCCCGCGCTGGTGTTTGCAGGTTCATCCCAGGCCGTGTTGACTCAATTCATCCAGAGTAGCGCGTCCCTTTGGGTGGCCATTCTTTCTGGCTGCGTCATCAACCTGCGAATGGCTGTCTACAGCGCCGCGATCAGCCCAAAATTACGCCATTTCAGCCGGCCAAAGCGCATGCTGGTCGCCGCATTTCTGGTTGACAACAGTTTTGCCCTCATGCAAAAGCGTGAACTTGACAGTCCGGACGACCCGCACGTCATTGCCTACTATGCCGGGTTGACCTCGGTCTTCTGGCCAAGCTGGCTCGCTTTTTGCGCCATCGGTATTTTTGCCGGGAACATCGTCCCCGCTAGCTGGCAGCTTGAATTTGCCATCCCGTTGTCGTTCATCGCTATCTCGGCTTCTTCAATCAAAACTTTGGGTACCGCCGTCTCTGCCCTGGCTGGCGGCGTTGCAAGCATTTTGCTTTTTGCCATGCCTCTCAAGCTGGGCCTCATTGCAGCCTGTTTGATCGGTTTATCAGTCGCACTGGCGGCAGAAGCGGGAGTCCGAACATGGACAGCACGCAAAGCTGGTTAGTAGTGTTGGGTCTGGCGACAGGCACCTTCCTCATCCGTTACTCGTTTATCGGCTTTTTTGCCGACCGGGACATGCCGCCCCGCCTGGCCCATGCCCTAAAACTAATGGTCCCAGCCATTTTTGCCGCTATTGTGTTTACCGGTATCGCAATGGTAAATGGCGAAATGGTGGGTTTAGTCCAGTGGCCCCGTTACGCCGCGGCAGCGGTAGCGGTGCTGGTCGCTGCGTGGACCCGAGGGAGCATGCTCGGCACCGTTGTGGCCGGCATGGCGGCGCTGCATGGTTTGGGATGGGTAGCCGCTCTATTTAAATAGAACTCGATTTAGTCCGCATACGTCGGTCGCCGCGGACTGATACATCCTGCCACGGTAAGGCAGACGTAAGTCTTGAGAATGCGGGACTCGTGCACCTGGCACGCAACTGTTGCAAAAAACGTCCAATGTTTGCGGAATTAATTACATTTTTTACGATTTGGACCGACAAACAGGGCAAAGCCAGCTACAAAACATGTAGCATTTGGCAAGTTACGTTATTATTTGCCAACTAGCCGCACACATAGAAGCCAATTCAGAAAAAACACGTTCCCACACGTTCCCTATTGTTCGCGGGATCCATCCCGCCTACACTTAGCCAACACCCCAAACTTCAAAAAAGAGGAGATGCCCGAATGAGTTCCAAGGAAAATGCCGCCGTCAGCCAGCTTTTGAGTCTACTGGAGTCCAGATACGCCATGCGCGTTTTGTGGGCCCTCAAGGACGGACACCCACAAACATTTCGGCTGCTGCAAGACAGCGTGGGCGGCATTACACCTAACACACTGAATACGCGAATCAAGGAGTTGCGCCAGGCAGGCTTTCTCAACCATGGCAGCGATGGGTATGTCGTGACATCGTCTGGCTCGGACCTGCTCAAGCGCATGGCCGATGTCTCTGCGTTCGCTACCAAATGGGTGAGCAATCAGGCCAAAAAGAAAGCCTGATATCACAGAAGCCTGAGACCCGGCCGCAGGTGTGGCGGCGCTCCATCATCGCAAAGGACATGTCAAGCATGTCCTTTTTTAATGGTGGTGGCTGGAGCGGCATCGCAAGTACCGGTGAATATTCAAGGCGAATCCGGCGTCATTCCCTGGTGCAAGCGACGCTGGGCACAAAAGGCCTGCTGGCATAATGGAGGCCTGCCACAGCGGATCCTTCGGCATTTTTCAATACAAAAATGACCTTCCGCCCCCATTAAACATAGGTTTTAAGCTATTTTTTATATAGCAATCAAGGATATCTTCATGAATACAACACCCACCGGACTGCAATACGAAGACACCGTCGCTGGCGAGGGCGACGTAGCAGTCAAAGGCCAAAGTGTGCAAGTTCATTACACCGGTTGGCTCTTCAATGATGGTGTGCAAGGCGCCAAATTCGATTCGAGCAAGGACCGCAACGACCCGTTCGTATTTTCACTGGGTGCTGGCATGGTCATTCGTGGGTGGGATGAAGGTGTTGCGGGCATGAAGGTCGGTGGTCAACGCACCCTGATCATTCCGGCGGCTTTGGGTTACGGAGCGCGCGGTGCAGGTGGCGTAATCCCTCCCAATGCCACTCTGAAATTTGACGTTGAATTGCTGTCAGTTTCGGCTTAAAACTCTGTTTCCCTGGCTGGCAAACCCAATGTATGGGCGCGCCGGCTCTTGAATTGTCAGCAGACAGCCCAAATTGCCTTTGATCATCGACATTATTTTTGACCGTACGCATGGCCGATACCACACCCTCCCCCGCCGCAAACCCCGCTAATTCAGCTGCAGAGGGCTACACCAGCACTGAAGAATTGCTCGCCGCCAAGGCCGCCAATGAGACAGACGCACTTGGCAAAGCGCAATCCGAACTGGCAAGTCTCCAGGCAAAAAGTGCCGAGTTGGCTGACCAATATCTGCGAGCCAAAGCCGAAACCGAAAACGCACGCCGCCGGGCAGATGAAGAAATCTCAAAAGCCCGCAAATTTGCGGTAGAAAGCTTCGCCGAAAGCCTGTTACCGGTGGCCGATAGCCTGGAAGCAGGTCTCATCATCAAAGACGCAACGCCAGAGCAGATTCGCGAAGGCGCTCAGGCGACTTTGCGCCAGCTTCTTGCCGCGCTGGAGCGGAACAAGGTGATTGCCATCCATCCAGCCTCGGGTGACAAGTTCGACCCGCACCAGCATCAGGCTATCAGCGTGGTCCCCTCGGAAAACGAGGCCAATACGGTTGTTTCCGTGCTGCAAAAAGGCTATTCCATTGCGGATCGCGTGCTTCGGCCCGCTCTGGTGACGGTTTCTGCCCCCAAATAGCGACTTGTTTCGGCTAAAGCCTTGAATATCTTCGGCTTACCCATACCTTATCGTCAGTATTAACTTTGTTTATCAGGCATGGCGTAGCCAACCGGCAACCAACCAGCCGTCCAGGAGAAAAAAATGGGAAGAATCATCGGCATTGATCTCGGCACGACCAACAGCTGCGTGTCCATCATGGAGGGCAATGTGCCCAAAGTCATCGAAAACGCGGAAGGCGCACGCACCACGCCGTCTATCGTGGCGTATCAGGAAGACGGCGAAGTGCTGGTGGGCGCATCGGCCAAGCGACAGGCCGTTACTAACCCCAAAAACACGCTGTACGCGGTGAAGCGTCTGATTGGCCGCAAATTCGCTGAAAAAGAAGTACAAAAAGATATTGACCTCATGCCTTACAAAATTGTGGCTGCGGACAATGGCGACGCGTGGGTTGAGGTACGCGGCAAGCAGATTTCGGCCCAGCAGGTTAGTGCGGACATTCTTCGCAAAATGAAAAAGACCGCCGAAGACTATCTGGGCGAGGCCGTAACGGACGCCGTTATCACCGTACCGGCCTATTTCAACGACGCGCAGCGCCAGGCCACCAAAGATGCGGGCCGAATTGCCGGACTCGACGTCAAGCGAATCATCAACGAGCCTACTGCTGCAGCTTTGGCCTTTGGTCTGGACAAGCAGGAAAAGGGTGACCGCAAAATTGCTGTGTATGACTTGGGTGGCGGTACTTTTGACATCTCCATCATCGAGATCGCCGACGTCGATGGCGAGAAGCAGTTTGAAGTGCTGTCAACTAACGGCGATACCTTCTTGGGTGGCGAAGACTTCGACCAGCGCATCATCGACTTCATCATCGCCGAGTTTAAGAAAGATCAAGGCGTCGATCTTGGCAAAGACGTGCTGGCCTTGCAGCGCCTGAAGGAAGCTGCCGAGAAGGCGAAAATTGAACTTTCCAGCAGCGCGCAAACCGACATCAACCTGCCCTACGTGACGGCGGACTCATCGGGCCCCAAACACCTGAACATCAAACTCACACGCGCCAAGCTGGAGTCCTTGGTTGAAGAGCTGATTGAGCGCACCATCGCACCTTGCCGCACCGCCATCAAGGATGCAGGCGTGAGCGTGGGTGACATTCACGACGTGATTTTGGTCGGCGGCATGACCCGCATGCCCAAGGTGCAGGAGAAGGTCAAGGCCTTGTTTGGCAAAGAGCCGCGTAAGGACGTCAACCCTGACGAGGCAGTGGCGGTAGGTGCAGCCATCCAGGGCCAGGTCCTGGTCGGCGACCGCAAGGACGTATTGTTGCTGGACGTGACGCCACTATCCCTGGGTATTGAAACCCTGGGGGGTGTGATGACCAAGATGATCACCAAGAACACGACGATCCCGACGAAGTTCGCCCAAACCTTCTCTACCGCCGATGACAACCAGCCGGCTGTGACCATCAAGGTTTTTCAGGGTGAGCGGGAAATTGCGACAGGCAACAAGATGCTGGGTGAGTTCAACCTTGAGGGCATTCCGCCAGCTGCTCGAGGCACGCCGCAGATCGAAGTATCTTTTGACATTGACGCGAACGGCATTTTGCATGTGGGTGCCAAAGACAAGGGCACCGGCAAGGAAAACAAGATCACCATCAAGGCCAACTCGGGCTTGAGCGAGGAAGAAATTCAGCAAATGGTGAAGGACGCCGAGCTCAACGCTGCCGACGACAAAAAGAAACTCGAGTTGGTGCAGGCCAAGAATCAGGCAGATGCCAGCGTCCACAGCGTGAAGAAAAGCCTCGCCGAATTCGGCGACAAGCTCGAATCCGGCGAGAAGGAAAAAATAGAGACCGCCATCAAGGAACTGGAAGATGTGCTCAAAGGTGACGACAAGGCCGCCATTGAAGAGAAGAGCAATGCCCTGATGACGGCGAGCCAGAAGCTCGGCGAAAAGATGTACGCGGCGGAGCAGGCGAAGGCGGCAGCCGAAGGTGGCGCCAGTGCAGCGGAGGGTGCAGGTCCGTCCGGTGGCGAACAGGCAGCAGGTCGTGCCGGCGCCAATGATGAGGATGTGGTTGACGCCGAAGTGAAAGAAGTCAAAAAAGGCTGATAAACAGGCTGAATCACAGCCTGAGGCTTGGTTGAATACGCGCTCCCGCGACCGCCGCGACTGAATGATCCGCAAGGATCTTCAACGCGGCGTTTCGCATGAATGACCAGAGAGAGATATGGCTAAACGAGATTACTACGAAACGCTGGGCGTACCGAAGAACGCGTCTGACGAAGAGATCAAGAAGTCTTACCGCAAGCTCGCGATGAAACACCACCCTGACCGCAATCAGGGGGATGCTTCGAAGGCGGCCGAGGAAAAATTCAAAGAGGCCAAGGAGGCCTACGAGATGCTCTCGGACCCGCAAAAGAAGGCCGCCTACGATCAATATGGCCATGCCGGTGTGGACCCCAACATGCGGGGCGGCCCGGGTGCTGAGGGAATGGGTGGTTTTGCCGAGGCCTTTGGCGATATTTTTGGCGATATGTTTGGGCAGCAGCGTGGCCGTGCCGGTGGCCGCCAGGTCTATCGCGGCAATGATCTAAGCTACGCCATGGAAATTACGCTCGAAGAAGCGGCGCGCGGCAAGGATGCTCAAATTCGCATTCCGAGCTGGGACAATTGCGAGGTTTGTCATGGGAGCGGCGCAAAGCCCGGTACCCAGGTCAAAACCTGCACAACCTGCAGTGGCGCGGGCTCGGTGCAAATGCGGCAGGGGTTTTTCAGCGTACAGCAAACCTGCCCGACCTGCCGTGGAGCCGGGAAGATCATCCCGGAGCCCTGTGCAACCTGCCACGGTCAGGGCAAAGTCAAAAAGCAGAAAACGCTGGAAGTCAAAATTCCGTCAGGCATAGACGGTGGCATGCGGATTCGCAGCACCGGCAATGGCGAGCCGGGGACCAACGGTGGGCCGTCGGGCGATTTATACATTGAAATTCGCCTCAAGAAACACGATATTTTTGAGCGCGACGGTGACGACCTGCACTGCTCGGTACCCATCAGCATCGCTACCGCCTCGCTGGGGGGCGAAATCGATGTGCCTACGCTGGCTGGCAAAGCGGCTATTGACATCCCTGAAGGCACGCAGACCGGCAAGCAGTTTCGCCTTCGCGGCAAGGGCATCAAGGGCGTGCGATCAAGCTACCCTGGCGACCTGTACTGCCACATTGGCGTGGAAATACCGGTAAAGCTCACCGAGCATCAGCGCAAACTGCTGCGTGAATTTGATGAATCGCTCAAAAAAGGCGGCAACAAGCACTCCCCGACCAGCGACAGCTGGACGGATCGTCTGAAAAGCTTCTTCAGCTGAGAATGCGTTAGGGCGAGAACACAGAAAATCTGCGCGGCGAGATTGCCAGCTGTACGGCCTTTCGTAGACAATGCGGGGCCATGAAACTCAAGTTGTTCCGTTCGACGGAGTTCGCCCAGTCTTCGATGTTCGTCCCGTCGTTGCAGCGGGCTGCGTGGCATCCGGCATGGGTGGCCGCAATCGTCAGCCTCTGGCTGGCCACCATTTGCAATGCGGCCCTGTGGCGGGACCTGCCAAAACTCGCAGACACGGCACAGGTTGACGTGAGGCCTGTGCTCTGGACAGCCGCTCTCGTGGCGCTGAGCAGCTTTG
>JAHEBY010000291.1 GCA_024642025.1 Comamonadaceae bacterium
CCGCATCACCGCTGATATGCGCCATGATGCGCAGCTCAATCTGGCTGTAGTCTGCGCTGGCTATCACGCAACCGGGCGGTGCCACGAACGCCTCGCGCACCCGCCGCCCCTCTGGGGTGCGGATGGGAATGTTCTGCAGGTTGGGGTCGTTGCTGGAGAGTCGCCCGGTTACGGCCACGGCCTGCGCATAGTGCGTGTGCACACGCCCTGTGCGCGGGTTGGCCAGCTGAGCCAGCTTGTCGGTGTAGGTGCCCTTGAGCTTGGCCAGGCCCCGGTGCTCCAGGATTTTTGCCGGCAACGGAAAGTCTTCCGCCAGCTTTTCAAGTACTTCTTCGTCGGTACTGGGTGCGCCCGTGGCAGTTTTCTTCACAACCGGCAACCCGAGTTTGGTGAAGAAAATCTCGCCAATTTGTTTGGGGCTACTCAAATTGAATGGCTGGCCAGCCAATTCATGCGCCTCTTTCTCCAGTTGCATGATGCGTTGCCCGAGTTCATGGCTTTGACTGGCCAGCGTGGGGGCATCGATTAAAACGCCGTTGCGCTCGATACGGTAAAGCGCCTCGCTGCTGTCAATCTCCAGCTGGTAGATGAAGCCGAGCTTTTCGTTTGCTTCAATCTGTGGCCACAGGGCGAGATGCACGTCCAGCGTCTGGTCGGAGTCTTCGCATGAATACTCTGACGCCTTGGCCACATCCACCTGATTGAACGTGATCTGGTGCGCACCTTTTCCGCACAAGTCCTCAAAGCTGATGCCTGTGCGCCCCAAATGTCGCTCGGCAAGGCTGGCCAGCCCGTGTGGCTTGTGAACCTCCAGCACGTAGCTTTGCAGCATGGTGTCGTGCGCATAGCCCTGCACTTCAATGCCATGATTGGCGAACACGTGGCGGTCGTATTTGATGTGCTGACCGAGCTTCTTTTTTGCGCCGTTTTGCAGCCAGGGCTTCAGTCGTGCAAGCACCTCGTCCCGCGGCAACTGCGCGGGGGCGTCCGGGTAGTCATGGGCTAGTGGTATGTAAGCGGCCTCGCCCGGCTTGACGCTGAAACTGATGCCTACGATTTCGGCGCGCATCTCGTCCAGCGAGTTCGTTTCAGTATCCAGGGCCACCAGATCAGCGCTTGCGATTTTCTCAAGCCAGGCGTCGAACTGATTCCAGGTCATAACGGTCGTGTAATTGATGCTGGACGGGGGTGTTGGCTTTGAAGCAGCGCCTTGCTCAGGCTCGTCAAACAGGCCGGGCGCACCCTGCCCGGCTGGCTGTTTGGGTTGGTCGCCCTCTGCTGCAGCTGCAGTACCCAGCGATTTTGCCAAGCCTTTGAAGCCATATTTTTCATAAAAATCACGCAAAGCCCCCTTGTCCTGTAAGCCAACAGCTATTGAATCAATAGCTGGCAAATCTGGAACCCAGCCATCCAGATCACAGTCGGTCTTGATGGTCAGCAACTGGCGGGCCGTCGGCAGCCAGTCCAACGCCTTGCGCAGGTTCTCGCCCACCACACCCTTGATGTCATTCGCGTGGGCCACAATGCCTTCGAGTGAACCGTAAGCCTGCAACCACTTCGCGGCCGTCTTGGGTCCTACTTTGTCCACGCCCGGCACGTTGTCCACCGCGTCACCCACCAGGGTCTGGTAGTCCACCATAAGCCTGGCTGGCACGCCGAACTCAGCCTCCACACCCGCCAAATCGCGGCGCTTGCCGTTCATGGTGTCGATGATGGTGATGTGTTCGTTGACCAGTTGCGCAAGATCCTTGTCGCCGCTGGAAACGATGACCTCGATGCCCTGCCCCGAGGCCGTCACCGCAAGCGTTCCGATCACGTCGTCTGCCTCAACGCCCGGCACGTCCAGAACCTTCCAGCCCATCAGTCGAACCACCTCGTGTATGGGCGCGATCTGAGAGCGCAGGTCGTCTGGCATGGGGTCGCGATGTGCCTTGTAATCCGGGTAAATTGCATCGCGAAAAGTCGGCCCCTTGGCGTCGAAGACGCAGGCAATGTAGTCGGCGTGATATTCCTTGCGCAGCGACTGCATCATGTTGACCATGATGCGAATGGCGCCGGTCTTCTGCACCGTGCCATCGGGAAGGGTGGTGCTCATGTTGTCCCCACCAGCAAAGAATGCACGGTATAGGTAGCTCGAGCCATCCACCAGCAACAGCGTCTTTTTATTGGCCGGGTTTGCGGCGCCAGTGTCAATTTTGGTTTCGGTCATGCTGCCATTTTGCCTACATGGCCAGAGGGCGTGCTGCCACTACAATCAGGGCATGCAATCTGAACCTACTTTCCGCCAGCTCATGGGTGCCCAGTGCGCAATGGCGCTGGTGTTGGCTGCCGCGTTCGCATCAACCGCAGTTCAGGCTCAAACGGCTGTTGCACCCGCCGCAAATGGGGCGCCTGAGACCGGTGCAGACCCTGTCAAATCGCGTCAGCGCTTGGGCGAGACGATCGTTGTCGAAGACAGTGGCGCGACTATCGAAGAAGTTCGCATGGGCGGCGAGACGCAAAGCATCCGCGTTCAGCCCAAAGGTGGTTTGCCCCGCTATGAGGTGTTGCCGCCCAAAAACGACAGTAAAGGCGGCACCCGCGTGTGGAAAGTTCTGGGTTTCTGACAATTGGGCGGGTGATACATGGCGGTTTACACAGAGGTCTCGTTCGACCAGGCCCGGGAATTTCTTGAGCGGCTTGGCCTGGGCCAGTTGCAAACCATGGAGGGTTGTTCGGGCGGAATAGAAAACACAAACTATTTCGTGACAACCAATCTGGGCGAATATGTTCTGACGCTGTTCGAGCGGCTGACGTTTGAGCAGCTTCCGTTTTATCTGCGGCTGATGAAGCATTTGGCACAAGGCGGTATCCCGGTGCCCGACCCTGCAGCAAACGATGACGGCTCAATTCTTCATACACTGGCGGATAAGCCGGCAGCGGTGGTCAATCGCCTTGCCGGCAAAAGCGAACTCGCGCCCGGCGACGAGCATTGTGCGGCCGTTGCCGCCACCATGGCTCGCATGCACCTGACAGCCCGAGACTTTGACATGGCCCAGCCCAACCTGCGTGGCCTCAAATGGTGGAACGAGACCGCACCGGTGATTGCGCCCTACCTCGAATCCTCGCAGGCAGCGCTTTTACAAGCGGAGATGGCGTATCAGAATCATATTGCCCAAACGTCAAGCTTTACCGCGTTGCCCTGCGGGCCCATTCACGCTGACCTGTTTCGGGATAACGTCATGTTTGAGACGGGCCCCAACGCGCTTGGCCCGGACGGGCTGCCCCGGCTCACCGGTTTTTTCGATTTCTACTTCGCCGGCGTTGATACGTGGCTTTTTGACGTTGCCGTGTGCATGAACGACTGGTGCATAGATCTCCAGACGGGCAAGACGGATCACGGGCGCACGCAAACCTTCTTGACGGCCTATGACTCGGTCAGACCGTTTTCAGCGGCAGAGCGCCAACTGTTGCCCGCCATGGCGCGCGCTGCGGCGCTACGGTTCTGGATTTCAAGGCTTTGGGATTTGCATTTGCCACGCGAGGCCTCGATGCTCAAAGCGCACGACCCCACCCACTTCGAGCGGGTGTTGCGCCAGCGCCAGACCAACCCGCTGAATTTCCCACTGGATTTGGAGCAGGCGGCATGAAGCTGCACGTCCTGCCAGCGTCTGAAGGCGCCAGATGGGTGAAAAAGGGCATCCGGACTTTTTTCCGGCAGCCCCTGGCACTGTCGGGTCTGTTTTTCATGTTCATGGCCGCCGTCTCTGTGCTGGCCGTGATCCCTGTTCTCGGCAGTCTGCTGGCGATGGTGCTGTTGCCTGCGTTCACGCTCGGGCTGATGGCCGCCACACGCGAAGCCACGCTCGGCAAATTCCCCATGCCAGCGGTCATGGCCAGTGCGTTTCGTGCCGGAACCGCCCGAGCACGCGCCATGCTGACGCTCGGCGCCATCTACGCTGCAGGGGTTCTGCTGGTTCTGGGTGCAACGGCTCTCGCTGATGGCGGCCAGTTTGCCAAGCTGTACCTGGTTGGCGGCAAAATCTCTGAAGAAATCGCTCTTGATCCAAAGTTTCAAATGGCCATGTGGATCGCGCTGATTCTCTATACACCG
>JAHEBY010000292.1:0-913 GCA_024642025.1 Comamonadaceae bacterium
CAAGATACGACTGCAGTGATCGACGGCGCCGGCGCCACGCTGATGCCTGGCATGTGCGAAGCCCACACCCACTTCTCGTGGAACAACTCGGCCACGCTGTCAGCGATCCAGAACATGCCGCTCGAAGAGCATGTGCTGTGGTGTGCGAAAGTGGCGAAACAATACTTGCGGTCGGGCTGGACGAGTTGCGTAGGTGCGGCATGTGCCAAGCCGCGGCTGGATGTAGTGATCCGCAACGCAATCAACAAGGGGCAAATTCCCGGCCCACGCTACCTAGCGGCCAGCCAGGAAATCACCGTACCTGGTGGCCTGGGTGACGAGACTTTATCGCACTTACCGTTCCCCGAGTTCAGCTTCGGTGTGAATGTTAACGGCGCCGATGACATGCGCAAGGTGGTGCGCATGTTCTTGAAGTACGGCGTGGACGCGATCAAGCTCAATTTGTCGGGTGACAACTTCACACCCGACTCGCCCGCCAATACCACCTGGATGACCGACGCCGAGGTGGGTACCGCCATGGAAGAGGTGCGCCTGCGCGGCAAGCGCGGCACGGCGCACGCGCGCTCGGCCGCCAGCGTGAAGCAGGCGTTGCGCCATGGCATGGAGATCATCTACCACGCGAGTTTTACCGATACCGAAACGCTGGACATGCTGGAGGCGGCCAAAGACCGCGTGTTCGTCGCGCCGGGCCTGGCCATTCTTTACGCGATGCTCAACGAGGCCGAGGCGTTTGGCATCAGCCGAGCCCAGGCCATCGAGATGGGCTACCAAATTGAATGGGACGCGGCGCTGGAGTCATTGAGCAAGATGCATAAGCGGGGCATTCGCGTGTTGCCCGGTGGCGACTACGGCTTTGCCTTCACGCCACATGGTCAAAACGCGCGCGACCTAGAGTTCTTTGTCAAATACCTGG
>JAHEBY010000292.1:923-4078 GCA_024642025.1 Comamonadaceae bacterium
TCACGCCGATGGAAGCCATCCGCTCGGCCACTCTGTATGGCGGCCAAATCATGATGAAGCCCAAAGAGCTGGGCCTAGTCAAAGACGGCTTTCTTGCTGATTTGCTGTTGGTTGATGGAGATCCGCTAGCGAATCTGGCGATACTTCGCGACCCGAGCCGCCTGTTGGCCGTCATGAAAAACGGTGAATTCGCCAAGGCGCCTGAAATTGCATCACAGCGATCATGGGAGCGCGCTGCATGAAAACAAAGCAAATTGCGCTTTGGCTGCTGTTTGGCGGGCCGATTGCCGTATTCATCGTTTGGGCAATATCGGACAACTCCACCTTGTTCTTCAAGACCTTCATGAATGGGCTCACGCTAGCCTCACTCTACTTTCTCGTTGCCAGTGGTTTTACCCTGGTCTTCGGCCTCATGCGCAATGTGAATCTGGCCCATGGTTCGCTGTATCTGTTTGGCGGCTACGTTGGATGGTTTGTCGGGGATCACACAGGGTCCTGGCTTCTGGCGGTCGGCGCTGGGTTTTTGGCTTCGGCTGTACTGGGCCTGGTCATGCAAATACTCGTGTTCAGGCATATGCAGGGACAGGATTTGCGTCAAACGTTGGTCACCATCGGATTATCGATCGTATTGGCCGATCTGATGCTCTGGCAATGGGGCGCTGAGATATACAGCTTCGACCCGCCCGAAATCATCTACGGCACGGTGACCCTGCCGTTGGCCGAAAAGTTTCCAACCTATCGACTGGTTGTTCTGATCTCATCGATTGTCATTGGCATCGGGCTATGGCTGTTCCTGGCTCGTACCCGCGTAGGCATGATGATCCGAGCTGGCGTGGACGACCGTGACATGCTGGCGGCTTCAGGCGTAAACGTCCAACTCGTATTTGCACTCACCTTCGCAATAGGCGCCGGCCTTGCCGGATTGGCAGGCGTAGTTGGTGGCACCGCGCTGTCGATATCGCCCGGGGAGGACACGCGCTACTTACTGGCCTCACTGGTGGTTGTTATTGTGGGCGGCATGGGTAGCGTAGTAGGCGCAGCCATTGGCGCCTTAATGATTGGTCTGGCCGAGCAATTCGGTCTCGCCTATGCACCAACCTACAGCGTTGTCTTCACTTTTGTCATTATGTTTGTGGCGCTGGCTTTCAAGCCACGGGGTCTGATGGGTAAAAGCCTATGAGCGCCGCGCAATGGCGGCGTGCCATGAAGGCGCCGGCTTTATCTGGTCAGGGGCAGGCACGGACGGCACACTTTGCGTCGCCGCGTCCGCAAACCCAAAGTGCCGATAACAGCGGCCCAGACAGAGCGGCAGCCGGGCAACGATCCTTTTGGACAGCGATAAAACTCCGCCATGTTTGCGTCGCACTATTTGTCGTCTTGTACCCGTTCTTCTCGACACCGTTTTTTACCTTCCAGATTGGTGCCCAGGCGCTCGCACTCGGCCTGATTGCGTTATCCCTCACTTTTTTAGGTGGCTATGGCGGCATGGTGTCGCTGGCGCAAATGACGTTCGCAGGAGTCGCAGCCTACATGTATGCGGTCTTTGGAACCAGCAGCAACGTAGCCATAAGTCTGGGTTGGCCGTGGTGGCTGGCTTTGTTGTGCGCTGTGCTCATCGCTACGCTGTTGGCAACTGCTGTTGGTTGGCTTTCGGTGCGCACTGAGGGTATTTACACCATCATGATCACCCTTGCGCTTGGCGTAGCCACCTTCTACCTTGTACAACAAAACTATTCTGTGTTCAACGGCTTTCAGGGCTTCAGCCGGATCGGACCACCAACTATTTTCGGCGTTGAGTGGCGTCAACCCGTCCCGTTCTATTTTCTGACGCTCGCGTGCTCGGTATCGGGCTACTTCTTTATCAAACATCTGATCCGCACGCCGTTTGGTATAGCACTCCAGGGCATTCGGGACAACCCCCGGCGCATGGAGGCACTTGGGTACAACGTGAATGCACACCGTGTTGCTGCATATGCCGTGGCCGGTTTTTTGGCGGCAGTTGGTGGCATCTTGATGGTTTGGTACAACGGCCGAATTTCTCCGGGCACGATCGGAACCACAGCGATGATCAACATCTTGATCATCGCTGTACTTGGGGGCATGAAGCACCCAATCGGCGCCTTTGTTGGTGCCATCGTGTTTGTCCTGATACAAAACTTTGCCATCGATCTGGTCGCTCGCGAGCGATTCAATCTGTTGATTGGTGGAGTATTTCTTTCCATCGTGCTTTTTTCCCCCGACGGTCTGCTGGGCTTGTGGAAAGCCCTCCGAGCGCGGCTCTCAAATCAGTTCACCCACCCGCGGCAGCCGCCGCATTAACTTAGTAAAACAGGAGTTGACGATGTATTGCAAAAAGCGGAAGTTTGCACAGAGTGTGATTGGTATGGCAGTGCTGGCCGTGGCTGGATTTGCACACGGACAAGACGTGCTCAAAATTGGATTGCTGGCGTCACTGGAAGGACCATTTGCCGCCCCAGGACAAGACAGTATGCGCGGAGCCGATCTGGCGCTTAAGCAGCACAAGGGTATGGCAGGCGGCAAGAAGATCGAGTTCGTGAAGGTATCCTCCGACGCTTCGCCAGACAAGGCTGTCAACTCAACGCGCAAGGCTGTTGAGCAAGACAAGGTCCAGATCATGATCGGACCACTGTCTGGCGACGAAGGCATTGCGGTTAAGAATTATGCCAAGACCAAGCCGGACATCACTTTCATCAACGGTTCATCGGGGGCTCAGGCGGCCACGCTCGTCGACCCCGCACCCAACTTTTTCCGCTTCAACACCGAAGGCGCCCAGTGGATGGTTGGTTTGGGCGAACATGCGCTTTCCAAGGGCTACAAAAAAATGTATCTGGTAGCTGAGGATTACGGGTTCCCCTACTCCCAGGTGCAAGGGTTCATGGCAAGTTACTGTGCCAAAGGCGGGAAAGTCCTAGACAAGGCCTGGGTGCCGCTCGGCACAAAAGACTACTCGTCGGTTATAGCCAAAATACCGAAAGAAGTTGACGCTATTCTGGTTGTGCTCGGTGGGTCCGACGCAGTCAATTTTCTTTCGCAGTATGAGCAAGCCGGTGGCGACAAGCCCCTTGTTGGTGGCTCTATTGCGGTAGATCAAACCGTGCTGAACTACAAGGGTAAGCGCCGAGAGTCTCTATTGG
>JAHEBY010000293.1 GCA_024642025.1 Comamonadaceae bacterium
CGAAGCCGGTCTTCCTGGTAACTGCCCTTGTAACGGGTGAGAAACGACTGAATTTCCTCGGTGGTGGCGCCCTCCAGCCGTGCGCGCAGCTCCCAGTAGGCCGCCCATCCTTCCAGCGGGTGACCCTTGAGCACCGGCAGAAGCTCTGCCAGCCGCTTTCGGTCGTCCTTCTTGAAAGCGTCTCGCATTTCCAGCAAGGCCGCGTCGCCTTTGGCGTTTGTGCTTGCCGGGCTGGCGGATGCCGCTTGAGCGATCGCAGCACCCGCGCCAAAAAAAACGCTGGCGCCAACCAGCGCGAACGATGTCAGAATGTTTGAAAACTGCATGCGGGAATTATGAATACCTCAGACGACGAGCGCTCACTGGAAAAAAAAGCCCTTCGAAAGACTCTACTCGAACAACGTCTGGCCATGCCGGACCGTTTACAGCGTGCGGACTTGTTGCAACAAGTCATGCGCATCTGGCTGGTCGGTCGTCCAGACGCCGTTATAGGCGCCTACTGGCCCATCAAGGGTGAATTTGACCCGTTGCCCGCACTGCACCGATGGAAGGAAGATGGTGAGCTGATCGAGCGACCACAGCCGCGCCGGATTGGTCTGCCTGTGGTAGACAAAGTGCACAAAACCATGACGTTTCACGCATGGTACCCCGGCTGCCCGATGGAGGAAGATGCCTTTGGCATACCCAAGCCCAAAGACACGGAGCTGATCGTGCCCAGTCTGCTGTTTGTAGCTTGCCTTGGGTATGCGCCTGGCGGCTATCGCCTGGGCTATGGTGGGGGTTTTTACGATCGCATGCTGGCCGTGCTGGAGCCCCGCCCCTTCACGGTCGGACTGGGCTTTGCCAGCGGCTTCGTGCCTGATTTCAGGCCCGAACCCCACGATATGCCGCTGGACGCGATATTGAATGACAACGGCGTGGTGTGGCCAACCTGATGTTGCAAGACCTGCATGACCCGCTTCTTGACGCCTCGCTAAAAGGATTTCCGCACGACTGCCCGCCGCTGCGCCGATCAGCCATCGCCGCCAAAAACTGGAACGTGCTGAACGGCGATTTACCGCTGCCCCTGGCCGTCATCAAGCAGGACGTGATGCAGCACAACCTGCGCTGGATGCAGGACTTTGCCGATGCTCGCGGCGTCGGCCTGGCGCCACACGGCAAGACCACGATGTCGCCGCAGTTGTTCCGGCATCAACTCGATGCCGGTGCCTGGGGCATGACCTTCGCCACGGTGACGCAAGCTCGACTTGGCGTGGCGGCAGGCGCCCGGCGATGCGTCATTGCCAATCAGGTCTTCACGCGGGCCGACCTGCAAGGGCTCGACGACCTGAGGCGCGAGCATGGCGACTTGCAGGTGGTGTTCCTGGTGGACTCCTCAGCGCAATTGGCTTTGATCGAGGAATGGCATGTGCGGCAACAAGCCCGCCAACCGCTAGTCCCGTCATTTGACGCCTTGATCGAGATCGGCGTGGCGGGTGGCCGCACGGGGTGTCGGTCAGTGACGCAGGCGATTGAGCTCGCCCGGCAGGTGCGTTCCAGTCGCGCCGTTCGGCTCGTAGGCGTCGAGTGCTACGAAGGCCTGAACGCAAAGGGTGATACGGCTCACGACGAACCCTATGCGAGCCAGCTAATGGATCAATTGCTGGCGCTGGCAAATGCCTGCGACGTTGAAGATTTATTTGAAACCGACACGGTGCTGATCACGGCAGGCGGTTCAGCCATCTTTGACCTCGTCGCCGGCAGGCTCAAGCCAGTCTTGAGGCGTGCGGTGCAGGGTTTGTTGCGGTCGGGCTGTTACATCACCCATGACCAGGGCAACTACAAGCGCATGATGAGTGCGGTGGCCGCGCGAACCGGGTGCGGCAATGGGCTGGAAGCCGCGCTGGAGGTTTGGGCGAGCGTGCAATCTTGCCCCGAGCCTGGGCTGGCGATTCTGGCTGCTGGCAAACGCGACCTGTCTTACGACTGGGAAATGCCGATTCCGCTGGCGAGCTACCGCAAAGGCCCAGGGGGAGAAATGCGGGGGCAAGTGCAGGGCCAAATGACTGCGGCGCCCTCTGACTGGAAGATTGTTGGCCTCAACGACCAGCACGCCCACTTGCGCGGGACGGGCTTGGAACATGCGTCCCTCAAAGTGGGCGATCTGGTTTGCCTTGGCATCTCTCACCCATGCACCACCTTTGACAAGTGGCGCTGGATGCCGTTGGTGGACGCCAATTACACCGTGGTAGACGCCATCGTCACCTATTTTTGACCAGCCAATGGCTCATGTTCAGGGGTGATCAGTCCATGTTGTCATGCGTGTCCGGGTCTGGCACGTCGCCAATGGCGACGCGCGTTAACGCTGCCTCGGCTTGCAGCCACGCGCAAAATGCCTGCGTTTCGGGTCGGGAACGGGCTCTCGGCCCCACGATCAACCAGTAAGCCAGTGGCGACTCCAGCCGCATGGTGGGTAGCACTTCGAGCAGGTCACCGCTCGCAAGACTATCCGCTACCAGCGGCAGCCGCGCCAGCGCCACACCCTGACCCGTCAAGGCAGCCTGCGCATTCTGGTTGGCATAGTTGAAATACAACCAGCGTTTGGGCTCAATATGACCCAGCCCGTGGGTGGTTAGCCATCGTCGCCAGGACAGTACTTCCAGGTTCTGGGTGCGGTGGGCGTCTCCGGCTTCAATCAGCGTGAATTGTGCAAGGTCTTCACCATTGATCAATTTACGACCGTCCTTGAGCAACCACGGGCTGGCAACCGCCGTGAGCTGTTCGCCAAACAGGCGAACGGCGTTGGCTGGCGCCTGCGCTGGTTTTGCGTAGCGAAGTGCCAGGTCGACATCGGCCGTCTCCAGGTCTGCATAGGCGTCACTGGTGTCAATGCGGATGTCAATGTCGGGGTAGTCGCGCTGAAATGCCTCCAGCCGCGGAATCAGCCACAGTGACGCAAACGAGGCCCAAGTAGTGAGCGTGACGCTCTTGCGCCCGGCACCGCGCCGGATCTGCCGTACTGTGCTGTCCAGCCGCTCAAGTGATGGCACCACCGCGCGCAGCAACTGGGCGCCAGCCCCCGTGAGCTCCACGGCGCGGGTGTGGCGCAAAAACAGGGTGACGCCCACTTCATCTTCCATGGCCTGAATTTGCCGGCTGACGGCACTTTGCGTGAGCGACAGCTCTTCTGCGGCGGCGCGAAAGTTCAGGTGTCGCGCCACGGCCTCAAAGGCACGCAGCTGACCAACGGCGACGGGCCGGTTGCGGATCCTGCTGGTCAAAGCCGGCCCTGAGCTTGGTTGATCACTTGGTCTTTTTGCTGGATAAAGCTACCTTTTTAGTAGCGTTCTTTGAAGGTCTGGCGGGGGCTGAAGCATATTTTAATGCACATTCCAGTGCCATTCGAGCCCACGGCTGCATGGCGGCCGGCGAATCCATGGCGTCTTCGGGCGCGCTGTAGTAATTCATGCTGCGGGATACCGCTTGCCCACTTTTTGTTGAGGTGTAGGTGAACCGCTCACACCCGGCGGCTTCCATTTGTCCGCGGGTGTCGTCATCGGCCTTCAGCCAGAGCTTCTCGCCGCTTCCCAGGTCGGCAATGATGGCGATGCTGAGCCCGTCGGTGCTGATCCCCCAGCCTCCAAACATGCGCTTGGCCACGCAGGGCCCGGCACTGGCCAGCAGTTCGCAACAATAGTCTGCAAAGTCCCGGTTGATTGTCACGGCGTGTTCTCATCATGGGTCCTCTGCACCCATGCCCGGCGTTGCTGCGAGTCTGACGTTGCCGACGGCGGCATCATTTTTTTGCGCAACAACGCTTCAAACTCGTCCAATGGCACGGGACGGCTAAACAAGTAGCCTTGATAGGCCAGGCAGCCGTGCGCAGCAAGAAAGTCGCGTTGCGCCAGCGTCTCAACGCCTTCTGCGATGACCTCCAGGCCCAGGCTGTCTGCCAGCGTAATGACCACGTTGGCAATAGCCGCATCGCTTGGGTCTGAGATGACATCGCGGACAAAGCTCTGGTCAATTTTGAGCTGGTCCAGCGGCAGCCGCTTCAGGTAGGACAGCGACGAGTAGCCCGTACCAAAGTCATCCAGT
>JAHEBY010000294.1 GCA_024642025.1 Comamonadaceae bacterium
TGAAAACCCGCTCAATGTGGTGGGAACGGTACCGTACTTGGGCAACCAGATTTTGCTGTGTAAGCGCAACATTGAGCCGCGCTGGGGAAAGTGGACGTTGCCGGCAGGTTTTATGGAATTGCATGAGACTACGGCAGAAGGCGCGGCCAGGGAAACCGTGGAGGAAGCCGGCGCGCAATTTGACATGGAGCGCCTGTTCTCTGTTCTGAACGTGGCGCGGGTTGGCCAAGTGCATCTTTTTTATACAGCCAGGCTATTGAGCGACCAGTTTGACCCGGGTCACGAAACGATTGAAGCCCGGCTGTTTACCGAGGCAGAGATTCCGTGGGAAGAGATTGCATTTCGGACTGTCAAGGAAACGCTGGAACGCTATTTCGCTGACCGGCGTGCCGGCCAGCTATCGTTTCACGCGGTGGACATTGTCTGAACCGCGCCGCTACCACCCAACGGGGTGCGCCTAACGCCAGCGTCCGGGCTCAAAGCGCCAGCCAGCGCCGAATCGCACCCAGCGGTGTGGCACCCAGACATGTCCCGAGCGTCCCAAATCCCAGCGGCCGCTAACCCATACGTGGCGACCACCCACCCAATTCCAGTAGCCACCGATCCATACATAGCCCGGTGCGGGCGCATAACCAATGACTTCCTGTTGGGGTGGTGGAGGCTCGACCATTACCACCTCATCAGGGTAATAGACGCCCGGATTGCCTGGCGGCGGCGCGCGTACCACAATGGGTCGCGCCGGCGCCACCACGCAGCCTGCGAGCCCTGCCGCAATGGCGACAAGGGCAAAAGTTGACATCCATCTGAGATTTCGAATCCTGCGCATATGCACTCCAATGTTGGCTTGTTGTGCTTATTGAACGCGCATCATCGCCGCAGCGGCGACAGGCTTTACATGACGGTAACAATATCCTGCTGTGGGTCAGACTCGAGCAGGCCCGAAGTCAGCTTCTGGGCACATTGACGCAGGGCCTCACAATGAGATGCCAATGCGGAACCGAGAAACCGGGCTGCATAGGCAGGGTCTGTGTGCAGGCGTGCCGTGTCGACCAACCAACCCTGGCCAGCCATCAGCCATTTGAAATCGACTTCGGCCAGCAAGGCTGAACGTGAATCAATAGTGCCAATTTGGCGCATTAACCGGGTTCCTGCAATCATCGAGCCTCCAAAAGCTGTCGTGATAGATCCGTAACGTCTTAAACGCAATATAGGCTTACCGCTACGCTCGAGCCGCTGGAAAACCGGCAGAAAACCGGCTAGTCCTGACGTTTGGGGAAAAGGCGAGGTTCCGAGGTGCCTTCGCTTCGACTCAACCAAAGAAAAAGACTCTAGAGACATTCACTGAAGCGATGACGCAAAGTCCGCTGTGAGCCACGTCATACACACACTGGGCGGGCTCCATCCTGCCTAAGGTCCAAGCGGGACTGAACCCACGTTCGTTTGCACCGGAACTGCGCGAGCGAGCCGCCGTCAGGCTACAAACTGCCCTCTAAGCCGGGAGGCTGATCTGGCGAAGGGCATTTCCTTGATGTATGGCAATGGACCGACTCACCGTGTGGCTAGCATCAAAACCAGATTCTGGTCAAACCGGGTATCTTGATTTATACTCTATGGAGTATATATACTGAGTACAGTATAAATTGCTGCATATGACACAACTGCACACCACCAACATTCGACGCTTTGGCGGCACCCTGCTGATCGGGTTCTTCGCGGTCTTCGGCTTGGCTCACGCCGCAACCCCGGTAGAGGTCCCAGTGGCAAGAGTCTCAGCCACGTCCGTGTCGTCCGGGTACGAGGTGGACGGTGTTGTGGAGCCGGTTCACCAAAGCACCATTTCCGCCCAGACAGCGGGGCGGGTGTCGTCACTGCTGGTAAAGGCCGGTGACGCCGTGCGCGCCGGGCAGCTGCTCGCGACTATTGATGATCGCGAAACGCAGTCGGGTGTTCAACGCAGTCAAGCACAAGTCGCTCAGTCTGAGGCAGAGCTGTTAAATGCCAAAGCAAATGCACAGCGCACCAAGGACTTGCAAGCCCAGGGTTTCGTCAGCATGGCGGCGCTGGACACCGCAAATGCTCAGCTTAAAGCCATGCAGGCGGGACGGGATCAAGCAGTGGCTGTTGCCAGGCAATCTGCCTTGGCACAGGGCTTTACCCGTGTCACGGCACCTTACGATGGTTGGGTTCAGCAAACCTTGAGCGAGGCCGGTGACCTTGCGGTGCCGGGGAAGCCCCTGTTGACACTCTACGCACCGTCACCTCTCAGGGCGGTTGTTCATGTACCCGCGTCACGTGCCGAGGTCGCCAGGAATGCAAGCGCAGTCGAGGTGCAGACACCGGACGGAATAGGCGGTCAAAGGTGGGTAACGCCGACATCCCGCGCAGCGCTGCCGACAACAGATCCGATTTCGCAAACCATCGAATGGCGATTCGATTTACCCAATGAGGTTTCACGCCATATCTCGCCAGGACAGCAGCTGACAGTACGGTTTGCGGGGGGTAGCGCGTCACGTATGGTTGTACCCGGCGCCGCGGTGATTCGACGCGGCGAGTTGACAGCGGTTTATGTAGCGACCGAGGGAAATGGCACCCCTGGAACGTCTGGATTTCGACTGCGAGCGGTCAGGCTGGGTGCCGACCACGGCCCGACTGGCGTGGAAGTATTGGCCGGACTTTTCGAGGGCGAGCGTGTAGCACTTGACCCGGTGCGCGCTGGCCTCGAAGGCGCGCGAGCGTCTGACGGCACGCGGTGAATGTGGCGATGAACAATATCGAACCATCAAGCGGGCGATTGGGTATATCGGGCCGCATTGCTGCAGCATTTCAGGCCAACGCGATCACGCCATTGCTGGCATTGGTGGCGCTTTTGCTGGGCCTCTTTGCCGTTTTGGTAACGCCACGCGAGGAAGAGCCGCAAATCAACGTGACGATGGCAAACGTGCTCATTGCCTTCCCCGGTGCCAGCAGCGTAGACGTGCAAAACATGGTGGCCCGCCCGGCAGAACAGGCGTTGAACCAGATTGCGGGCATTGAGCACACCTATTCAGTATCCCGGCCCGGTATGGCTGTTCTGACCGTGCAATTCAAGGTCGGTGTTCCGCGTACGGAAGCCCTGGTCCGCCTGTATGACGTGCTGAATGCCAACCAGGACTGGCTGCCGCGCGACTTGGGCACCCTGCCCCCAATCGTCAAACCCAAAGGCATTGATGACGTTCCGGTGTTGGCAGTCACCTTGTGGAGCAAAGAAGCGCTCGCTGCAGATGACCTTGAGCGCGTGTCCAGCTCACTGGAAACTGAACTCAAGAGTGTGCGAGGCACGCGGGAGGTGCAAACCATCGGCGGGCCAGGCCGGGCTGTCTACGTTTGGCTGAATCCAGTCAGCTTGCGCGAGCGCAGCATCGATGTCCTGGGGTTGAAGGCTACCCTTGCTGCGGCCAGCCTGGGTATTCCCTCGGGAACCGTGCTGGACACCACAGCGCAGACACCACAGATGCTCACCGTGGAGACGGGCGAGTTTCTGACCTCGGCAGAGGACATCAGCTCCCTGGTTGTTGGGGTCAGCAACGGCAAGCCAGTCTATCTGCGCGAGGTGGCCCGCGTTGAAGCAGCCGCGCAGCAGCCTCAACGTTACGTCTGGTTTACGCCCGGAGCAGCCTATGACGGAGCCTTCGAAGGAAGCACCGGCAAGGTTTTCCCGGCACTAACCATTACTGTAACCAAGAAGCCCGGTGAAAATGCAGTGGACGTTGCACGCGCAGCAAGTGCCCGGGTCATGGCGCTGCGCAACACGGTCATTCCCGCCAACATTGAAACCACCGTGACCCGAAATTACGGTGAGACCGCGGCTGAAAAAGCCAACAAACTGATCCAGAAGCTTGCCTTCGCCACGGGCTCGGTGATTCTTCTTGTAGGCCTGGCGCTGGGACGCCGTGAGGCCGTGATTGTGGGGGGCGCTGTCATCCTTACATTGACGGCAACGCTTTTTGCAAGCTGGGCCTGGGGCTTCACGCTGAATCGCGTGAGCTTGTTTGCATTGATATTTTCTATAGGCATTTTGGTAGATGACGCTATTGTT
>JAHEBY010000295.1 GCA_024642025.1 Comamonadaceae bacterium
CGTCCAGCACACCTTGCCCGCAAGCAGTCAGCTGTTTAGCCCGCCTCGGTTTGAATGACTTCACCAACAAAACCCCCTTCACTCGCCGTAAAGCTGCTGGCCGTACTGATGACGCTCGTTGTCAGTGGTATCGGCGTTCTTGCCGTGGTATCGCACCATGCGCCTGAGCGGTCAACCCGATTTGGGTTAACCCAGGCGCTGGAGGGTGCCCAGGCTGATTCATTTGGCGTGACAGTATTTTTGGTCGGACTGCTGCCGCTTGCATTGCTGTTGGGGTCTGCCCGCCGGGCGGCCTGGTTCGGCGGCGTCGTTGGGCTCTTGGTGGCCGGTTCGCTTTTTATCAACGTGCTCTGAAAAGTCTTTGCTGAAAAGAATTTACGGGCTATCCCCCTGCCTGGCGCGACTGTTCCACTGCCATCACCAGGAGCGCAGTGGCGAGCATGCAGTTGACGGTTCTGACGTGGTTCCACATCACCCATTTGCTCACGTAAAACGACCAGAACTGGGGCATGTCGGCACCCGAGGGGTGCACGTGGGCCAGCCGGTTGTTCAGCGGCACGTGCACCAGCACGGTCACGGCAAACGTGCCGACGAGGTAAAGGGCTGCGCCAGCCAGTTGCAAGTCAAAGCCCGGGTGGCCGAGGCGCAGCACCGACATCACCACCACTGCCGCAGCGGCCAGTGTGGTGCCCAGAAACAGTGCAAAGAACCCGGGGTTCTGGATGAACGCGTTGATGGATTGCATGGTGCGCACGCCGCTTTCGGGTGGCTGATGTTGCAGCGCCTTCATCACAAAGTTGGAGAAGGCAAAAAACAGGCCCGCAAGCAGGCCGGAGCCGACTGCCGCCACGACAACCAGACCAAAAATCACCTCTTTGGGCACGTTCAAGATTATTCCTCCCCGGAATTTCAATCATGTAACGCTAACATCTCACAAGGCAGTGTGCAATATGTCTGTTTTTGCATAAATATATTGATTCAAATGCATTTCGTGCTGCTTGCGGGACATTTGAGGTTGAAGTAGCCTTCAGATTACCCGACAATATCAATTTGATAGCAAACAATTTCTTTGATGCCAGATACCAGTTCCACCTTCGACACCGTTATTTTTGAAAAGACCGAGGTCGGCCAGCAAGAAATTCAAACCCGTGCCCTGGGTCTGCCCTTCCTGGTGCGTCGCGTGCTCCTGCTGGTGGATGGCAAGCGCAGCGGGCAGGAGCTGACGCAGTTCGCCGGTGGGCAGGACATTGCGGCCATGTTTCAACAGCTGCTGGATAAGGGCTGCATAGCGGTGAAGACCGTGCTTGTGGAAGCACCCGCCCCGGCGCCGACTGTTCCGGCTGATCTGGGCGATTCATCGGCGACGACCGCGCCACAGGCGGCACTTCAAGGCTCGGCAGACATAGCGGCACAGGGCCTTGCCGCGCAAGCGCAAGCGGCGCTGCCGCCTGCCGACGCCCGCAGCCCCAAGCAGATGGAAATGGCGCGCCACTTCATGATCAACACCGTGAACACGATGTTTGGGCAACACAACCGCATTACGTTCATCGAAACGGTGTCGGCCTGCCGCACGGTAGAAGAGTTGCGGGCGGTCTACCCGCAGTGGGTGCAAACCATGGAAGGCAGCGCCATTGGCACCCGGCGTTTGCCGGAATTGCGCGAGAAGCTGTTTGCCGTGCTCTGAAGGGGATTTGCTGAAGCTCAGCCTTGGGGCCACGCCTGAAGGCGATACGATCACCGGATGGATTCCTTATCGCAGATAGCGCTGGGCGCCGCCGTCAGCGTGGCGGTCATGGGGCGACGCACGGCGTTGTACAAAGCCGTTTCGTGGGGTGCACTGGCCGGTACCTTGCCCGATCTGGATGTGCTGATCGACCACGGTGACGCAATCCGCAATATGGTGCTGCACCGCGCCGAAACCCACTCGCTGTTCTGGCTGACCCTGTTTGCGTTGCCATTTGGCGCGCTGGTGGCACGCCTCAGCCGCGAATGGGCGCACTGGCGCCGCTGGTGGCTGGCCATGTGGCTGGTGCTGGTGACGCACCCGTTGCTCGATGGCATGACAGTCTATGGCACGCAACTGGGGCTGCCGTTTACCAACTATCCGTATGCTGTGGGCAGTGTCTTCATCATCGACCCGTTGTACACGCTGCCGCTGCTCGCGGGGCTGGGTTGGGCACTGGCTACGCGCGAGAAAAAAAGGCACTCGGCGGCAGGCCTTTCAAGCTGTGTTGCAGGCAGCGTTTCAAGGCGCGGTCTCGTGGCCAACGCGCTGGGCCTTGCGCTCAGCACGGCCTATCTGGGCTGGGGTGTTGCCGCGCAGCAGCAGGCCAGCCGGGTGGCCCACGCGTCACTGGCGTCGCAAGGCATTGCGGCCGCGCAGGTGCTGGTGACGCCCACCGCGTTTAACAGCCTGTTATGGCGTGTGGTGGCGATGGCGCCCGACAGCTACCTTGAGGGCTATTACTCGCTGCTGGACACAACGCCGCAAATCGCCTTTGAGCGTTTTGACAGGGGCAATGCGCTGGCGGCAGAGCTGCAACAAAACGACGGCGTGCAGCGCATTCAAGCCTTCAGCAAGGGCTTTTACGCCTTGAGTGAAGCAGATGGAAAGGTCTTTATCAGCGACCTGCGCATGGGCCAGGAGCCCACTTATATCTTCACCTTTGCGGTGGCAGAGCGCCACAGTGCTGCCGTGCCGCTAGCCCGGCCCGAGCAGGTGGGTGCGCGGCCAGACGTCGCCTGCGGGCTGCCTTGGCTGTGGCGGCGCATGTGGGGCGAGCCGCTGCCACTACCCGTGACCTACTGCAAAAAGTAGCCACCGCATCTGCTCGATGGCCAAGGCTTGAACCCAAGCGCCTGAGGTCTCGCCCCCAGCGACCACGGCCTTCAAACCACCTGCAACAGGCTTATGGCGCTTTCTTTGGCAATTCAATGCCCGGGAAAATCTTGATCACAGCGCTGTCGTCTTCTTTGGCGAAGCCCGCCGTCGACGCTTGCATGAACATTTGGTGTGCAGTTGATGACAGCGGCAGCGGAAACTTGCTGGCGCGGGCCATGTCCAGCACCAGACCCAGGTCTTTCACAAAGATATCGACCGCCGACAAGGGCGTGTAGTTCGCCGCCAGCACATGTGCCATGCGGTTCTCAAACATCCAGCTGTTGCCAGCACTGTGCGTGATGACCTCGTACAGGGCATGGGCGTCTACGCCCTCTCGCAAGCCAAGTGCCATTGCTTCGGCTGCCGCGGCAATATGCACGCCTGCCAGAAGCTGGTTGATGACCTTGACTTTACTGCCTGCGCCAGCCTTGTCACCAAGCCGATACACCTTGCCTGCCATGGCGTTGAGTACGTCGTCGGCCTTTGCGTAGGCCTGTGCAGACGCGGATGTCATCATCGTCATCTCGCCACTGGCCGCCTTGGCTGCCCCGCCCGAAATGGGTGCGTCAATGTACAAAATTCCCAGCTCGGCCAAGCGCTTCTCGAAACCCACCGAGATGTTGGGGTCCACGGTCGAGCACATGACGAAAACACTGCCAGCCTTCATGGCGGCGGCCACGCCCTCGGCGGCAAAGAGCACGCTCTCGGTCTGCGCCGCATTCACAACCACCGAAATCACGATGTCGCTCTTGGCGCCCAGCTCAGCCAACGAGGCGCATGCGTGCCCGCCGTCGCTCGCAAAGGCTTGTGCTGCGTCTGCTCGAACGTCTAACACGCCCAATTGGTAACCCGCTCGGCGCAGTGTCTTCGCTATGCCAAGACCCATGGCACCCAGGCCCACCAATCCAACTCGGTTCATTTCAGTTCTTTCAAATTTGACCCTACTTGTTGCAGTTTATAGCCTTGCAGCAAATTATTCGCACCTTCCATATACTGTGTATTTAATCAGTATATAGATGAAACTGTTGACAGGCAATCCTTTCCAGCCAGATGTCGCTTTTCTGCCTGCTTATGCCGAGCTGCATTGCCTCTCCAATTTCAGCTTTCAGCAAGGCGCCTCGCACCCCGAAGAGCTGGTGGCGCGCGCCCATGCGCTGGGCTACGAGGCACTGG
>JAHEBY010000296.1 GCA_024642025.1 Comamonadaceae bacterium
GTGGTGGAGGCGGTCGGGGAGGGCGTCACCCATCTAAAGGTGGGCGACCGGGCTGCCTATGCCAGCAATCCACCGGGCAGCTACAGCGAAGTGCGGGTTATGCCCGCCAAGTGCGTATGCAAGTTGCCGGATGCCATATCTTTTGAAACCGGCGCCGCCATGATGCTCAAAGGTCTGACCGCACAGTACCTTCTCAAGAAGACACTGCCGCAAGGTGGTCTGCAAAAAGGTGACTTTGTGCTGTTTCATGCGGCGGCGGGTGGCGTAGGCCTTATTGCCTGTCAATGGGCCCGGGCGTTGGGGCTTCAGTTGATTGGCACAGCAGGGTCGGACGCAAAATGTGGACTGGCCAAAGAACATGGCGCAACTCACGCCATCAATTACGCGACGGAAGACTTTTTGGCTCGGGTGAAAGAAATCACCGGCGGCAAGGGCGTAAAGGTGGTCTACGACTCTGTGGGAAAAGACACTTGGGATAAGTCGCTGGATTGCCTCGCGCCTTTAGGCCTTATGGCGAGCTTCGGCAACGCCTCGGGGCCAGTGGCTCCCTTCGCACCCGGCGTGCTTGGACCGAAGGGTTCTCTGTACGTGACTCGCCAGACCTTGTTCACGCACATTTCCACCCGTGAGAGCACGCAGGCCATGGCGGACGACCTTTTTGAGGCGGTAACGAGCGGGAAAGTGAGTATTCGTATCGATCAGCGCTACCGGCTTGAAGATGTACAGCAGGCCCATCGCGATCTTGAAGGCCGCAAAACAACGGGCTGCACCATCCTTACACTGTAGGCGGACGCCCCAGAAAATGGCGTTAGTTTGCTGGCGGGCGGTGCTTTTCCAGTACCGACTGCCGCAGGCGGTTTGGCGCCAGGGCGCCTGCCGAATCGAGGATCGGATAGGCAATGGAGCAGATGTGCGAGTTGATGCGTTTCAAGTCGCTGATCAGGTCCAGGTGCAGCGAGCTGGTTTGCATGCTTTGCACGGTGTTGACAGCCAGACGGCTCAGGTGTGTGCCGGCGTATTCGCGCTCGAGTTCGCTGAACCGCGACTTTTCTTCAAGCAACTTTTGGGCGTCGCGAACGTTGGCGTGCAAAAAGACGCTCATTCCCAGACGTAAATTGTCCACCAGACGCGCATGTAGATCGGTGATTTCGGCAAGCCCGGCTTCAGAAAATTCGCGACCCGGATTGATCTTCTTGTCTTCGATGTCGATCAGGATGCGCTCGACGATATCGCCAATCTGCTCCATGTTGATGGTAAAGCTGATGATGTCCGTCCAGCGGCGGCCCTCATTGTCGCTCAAGGCCTCGCGCGAAATTTTGGTGAGGTAGTACTTGATGTCCGAGTACAACTCGTCAACCGTGTCGTCCAGATTGCGCAATTCACCAGACAATTTTCGGTCATTATTCTTAATGACACTGAGCACGCCGGTCAGCATGGCCTCGACCACGTCGGCCTGGTGCATGGCCTCGCGCACTGCGCACGAGATGGCCAGAGATGGCGTAGCAAGCGCAGACGGGTCCAGATGCCTTTGACGACCGCTTGCGTGGCTTGATTCGGATTTTGGAAACCCCTTTTCCACCCAGCGTGCCACAACGTGTGTCAGGCCAATGAACACCAGCCCAACGGCTACATTGAAGGCCAGATGAAAAAGCACAACCAGCACGCCTGGTTCGTCCATGAACGGATGCAGAGCGGCAATCCATTCGTTGACAAAGAGTGATGCGATGGCCACGCCAAACATTTTGAATACCAGGTTTCCCAAGGGCACCTGCCGTGTCTCGGTGTTGGCGTTCAGGGTCGTCAAGGCTGCGAGCAACCCGCTTCCGAGGTTTGCGCCCAGGACGAGACCCAGCGCCACGTCAATGGGTATGACGTGGGAGGTCGCCAAAGTGGCCGTGAGCAGCACAATAGCCAAGCTGGAATAGGATGCAACGGCCAGCGCTGCGCCGACAGTCACCTCCAGCATCAGATCGCTACTCAATGAACCAAGCAACGCTTTGATGGCATCGGATTGCGTCAGGATGGTCGCGGCCTGTGTGACCAGCTTCAGAGCCAGCAGCATCAACCCAAGCCCGATCAGAATGCGCCCAACCCGCCCAATGGTTGTGGATTGGCGGGCCAAAAACAGAACCACGCCCACAAAAATAAACAGTGGTGAAAGCCAGGACAGGTCGCGTGAAAAGAGCACGGCCATCAGACTGGTGCCAATGTCAGCGCCCAACATCACGGCCAGCGCAGAAGGCAGCGTCATCAGCCCCTGGCCTACAAAAGACGAAACAATCAGTGCTGTTGCGGTGCTGGATTGCACCAGTGCCGTGACCGCAATCCCTGACGAAACGGCTTTAAGGCGGTTGCTCACACTTTTGGCGAGAATGGCGCGCAGACTGCTACCAAAGACGCGCAGGATGCCGGTGCGGACCAGGTGTGTGCCCCAAACCAGCAGGGCTATGGCAGCCAAAAGATTGAGCAGATGCGTCAATTGAGTTCCCGGGATAGCCCTGTCGTCACGCTTTATCTTCCGCGCTTCACCCGAAGCAGCTCGTCCAGAATCAGACAGGTTGCACCAATGGTAATCGCACTATCTGCCACATTGAAAGCAGGAAAATGCATGCCCCGCCAATGGAAATCCAGAAAGTCGACGACATAGCCATGAACTACCCGGTCTATGACGTTGCCAATCGCACCACCCAGAATACAGGCCATCGCAAACGAAAACAATTTTTGTCCCGGGTGGGACTTCAGCATCCAGACCACGAACGCGGCCGCAATCAGGCCGATTGCCGTGAAGAACCAGCGCTGCCAGCCTGACGCGCCTGCCAGGAACGAGAAGGCCGCGCCGGTATTGTGTGCCCGCACAATATTGAAGAATGAGGTGATGTAGGTGCTGTCATGCAACTGGTAGCTGCCAAGAATCAATACCTTGGTCAGCTGATCCGCCAGCACGATGATGATGGCCAGAGCCAGCCAGCGGAACATGCCTCCACCTGACGAAGCGCGGGCCACTACGCGAACTCCCGTTTCTCGCCTGCGCCATAGAGATTGCTGGAGCAGCGACCGCACAGCGTGGGGTGAGCCGTGTTGGATCCAATATCCGCCCGATAATGCCAGCAGCGCTCACATTTTATGTCTTTTGAGGCCTCAGCCCCCGTCAGTGTCTCGTTTCCAGCTATCAATATAATAGCAGAAGTGATAAACACAAACTTGAGGTCTTCCCCCAGGCTGGCAAGCAGGGCGTGGTCTTCTGGCGGGACGGTCAGCGTTACGTTCGCCTGCAGCGACGAGCCGACTTTGCCGTCCGCCCGCAGCGCTTCGATCTCCTTGTTGACCACGTCACGAATCTCGCGAATGCGCGACCATTTCCCCAGCAACGCTTCGTCCGGCTTGTTAAAGCTGGCATAGGTTTCCATGAAGATGGACTCTGACGCGCCTGAAAATTTCCACGCTTCCTCAGCGGTAAAGCTCAAAAACGGTGCCATCCAGCGCAACATGGCCTGCGTGATCTGGTACAGCGCCGTCTGTGCCGAACGACGGGCCAGGGAGCTTGGCGCGGTCGTGTACAGGCGGTCTTTCAAAATGTCCAGGTAAAACGAGCCAAGGTCTTCACTGCAATAGATTTGCAGCTTGGCAACAACTGGGTGGAATTCGTACACCTCGTAGTGGGCAAGAATGTCTGCTTGCAATTGGGCGGCGCGGCTTATTGCGTAACGATCGATCTCCAGCATGTCATCCGGGGCAACGGCATCAGATGTCGGGTCGAAATCGCTGACATTGGCAAGCAGAAACTTGAGCGTGTTTCGCACGCGGCGATAGGTGTCCACCACGCGGGCGAGGATCTTGTCGTCAATGCCCAGGTCACCGGAGTAGTCCGTTGACGCGCACCAAAGACGAATGATCTCAGCGCCCATTTTTTCACTGACCTGCTGTGGCGCGACCACATTGCCGACACTCTTGCTCATCTTGCGGCCTTGGCCGTCTACAGTGAAGCCGTGCGTCAGGAGGCCGCGGTAGGGTGCGCGGTCGTACATGGCGCAGGCTGTCAGGAGTGAGCTGTG